>CAINEZ010000502.1 GCA_903847905.1 uncultured Bacteroidota bacterium | reverse complement strand
GATAATTTTTTGCTTATCAGTCATTGCGAAAACATTTGTCCGTAGTTGTCTGTATTTGTCCGTAGTTGTCCGTCGCAACCGTATTTGTCTGTATTTATTTTTTCATGGGCATTTGCAGCTAACGATTAAGGGCTGCTAACGGCGGCGGTGTTAGAACACCTGCCCGTCCGGTCAGGCGGGCTTCCGTGTCTGCCCCACAAATATTTCTCAAAGTTACAAAAGTTTCCGTCAACCACTAACCGCCGCTGGTGGCAGACCTAAGTTATGTGCAGGGGATTTAATTTTCATTATATCCAAAGGCTCTACTGAGCAATACTTCCTTCCACCAATTTTCTCTGTCAATAATGGTCTGGTCATCAATAGTTGATTTATATATGTCCAATATTGAATAGCGGAAATGTTTCTTTATGTGTTCAAAAGGTAACTTTTTGAGACCAACATTTCCACCATTACCCGTTTTTGCATAAGATTGCCACCGTCCTAAAATCATGTCTTGTCCATAAGCAGAGCCTATATACATTTTCCCATTTGACGTGTCCGTAATCAGATAAACTCCTTTCTGGTTTTGTAATGCTGTTTTCCAGTTGCCTTTTTCAATTACACGAGATAATTCTTCCCAAGTCAAATTTACTTTGTCATAACCTGGAAAAATGTCATTATCAAAGGTGTCAGGCAAGATTTGAACAACTTCACAGTCGTCTATAACTGAGCTGGCGTGTCGAATCATTGTTTGAGCCTTGTTTTTAAACCTGATGATTAGTCGCCCAAAATATTTCTGATAGTTTGATAAAACTTCATATTCATAACCTACACCATCAAGTATGTTCAAGTCATTAGTGATTTTTCCAATATGAAATAGAAGCCACAAATCATCGTTGGGTTTTATTTTTATAAAGCCGATTGTAATTTGTCCATTCTTATATGACTTTTGATTTTTATAATTCCAATATTGACCTTCAAGTAAAATATTTAATTCCCCGTTTTTGAATATTTCAATTGGATTCCAGTTTTGTCTAAACATTAAATTAAAACGAATCTTAACATTTGATAAGTTGTCTATGTTTAATATGTCGTTCAGTTTTATTGCGCTCATATAATCAGTTTTCTTTTGTTTGGTTGTGTCTCGATTCCCTTGCACATAACGATGAGTGGCTGCTTTTCGTGCCGTGAATAGAAGCACTTTCGTGTCACCCGTGATTACGATTCAAAGATACAAAAAAGTTTCCGTCAACCACCAAACCACGGCATGAAAGCAGACACAAGTTATGCACCGGCGGAATGTCCATCGTGTCGTAAAAGCACTGTCATTATTGAGTTTAGCTGTCAACTATCTAAAGAGTTTTTGTCTGGGTTGGAATGTGTGTAAGCGTTTTTAAAATTTTTGGAAGGGAAGGAATTTTTTTAAAACAATTTTTCTCGGGCTGTTGAAAAGCATACTCTTTTTGCAGCTTTGGTCTGAGTGTTGGCTCTTGGGGCTGCAAAATGTGTATGCTTTTGTGGGTTGGCTGATTTTCAACGGTCTTTCATTGTCACTCTATCATAAACTGCTGAACTTAATATTTGATAAAGCGATGAAATTATATCGGTGTCTATACCGAACGATTTTAAAACTATCTTGTCAAAATTAATACGGTCTTGTTTTTTTAACTCCTCAAATACTGTCCCGATAACTTTTGATTTTAATGGTTGAAATGCTTTTTTAATTTCTAAAATTGCTTTCTTGTCTAAGAGGTCTGGATTTAAGATTTTTAAGTTCTTGAAATAATTTGCATTCAAGTCTAAAGCGCCTAAATTTCTTGATGTTCCTCTCATTTCAATTGTCAAAAATGTAATGATAGAATTTAGTAATGCTGCGATTAATTCTACATCATAATTTTTATTTACGGTAATTGCTACAAGCCGTTGGTCAATTGTAAATGCATCTTTAGAGTAGCTAAAGAAAAATCTTTCGTAAGGATTTATTGCCGTTACAATGTTTGCGTTTTTCGGTCTTAATGAATACCAAAAAGGTTTGTGTCCTTCGCAAGCTTCCTGAATAGTTTTACTTCCATTTTTATTTTTTGCGTTCTTAAATTTTTGTATCCACTTGTAAGCATTTGGGAAATCTTGTTTAAGTTTAGTTAAAGGCAAATCGCATACAAAAAGATAATAGTTGTATTTCCCATCAAACTCTAAATATTCAAGTTCTGTTGGACTTTTTACATACGGAATTAAAAAATCATTTTCGATTTTCTCTCTTTTGGCTTCAACGCTTGAAAGAACAAACATTTCATTCCAACCAGTTCTTTCTCCTCTGAAAGCATCTATACAATCAGGATACAATTGGATTAAATGTTTATCAAACTTTTCAAACAACTCGGATGATATGAAATAAGTGTCCCAATTTTCCTGTTCAGTAATTGAATTTTCTAAAATTTGTTTTGTAACTATGCTAACTGAAACCGAACCGTCCGCTCTGTGATAAAGGTTATCAAAGGTTTTATCCTTCTTCCAATTTTTATTTTTAGGATCTGAACAGAAATCAATATCGGAATAAAAATCTTCAATTTGCTTTAATTGATTTTCGATATTCTCTTGGTCAAAATATTCTTCCAGTTTGAAATTTAATGTAATAAATTTTGTTGCTTCTTTTGATTGTCCATGCTGAAATACAGAAAATATTGTTGAAACTTTTGAATCAGAAAACCAATGTTCTGAACTGCTTTTTACAACATATTTGATATGGAAATTATCAAGTAAAAATTTCTTAAATTGAAAACCGTATTCTTTGCCAAGCCAAGCGTTTGAGGTGATTGCAGATAATATTCCTTCTTGTTTTAAGAAACGAACTGAATTGTAAATGCAGTAAGTGAAATAATCGGAACGCTCATTTATTTTAAACGAATTGTCTTTTAAAAACGCTTTTTGTTTTGCTTCAAATTTTTCTCTGAAAAATAAAGTCAAAACATCATTGGGAATATCTTCCTGCTGAATGAAAGGGAAATTACTTGCAATAGAATCAAATATTGGAATGGGTTGTTGTATTTGCTTTTTATAATCTTTTGAATCGGGAAAAACTACTTTCATTTTCGGCTCAAGGTTAAAATAATCATCCCTTGTAACTCTCGGAAAATTTTCCGGTTGATTTACTTTTTGTTTGTAAAGATTGATAACCGATAGTATTGCAGGAAAATGTGAAATATCATTGCCCCAAATTTGATTAAGCAATTGAACGTGATTTGTATTGCCGTGATATTTCAGAATTTGATAAAAAGAATTTAAAAATGTTCCTGTACCAGAAGTTGGGTCATAAACATTGTCATTAGCTGTTTGAACTGCGGGAAAGGCAACAAGGTTTGCTAAAGTTGTCGGTGTAAAGTATTGCCCAAATTTATGTTTTTCTTCTTTCGGAACAAGGTTTTCGAGTATTGTTCCGATTACATCGGTTGGTAATACTTTAAAGTCAAATTCCGTGATTGATTTGAATAACTCAAACAGTGCGTTATTAACGGTTTGGCTGAAAGAAACTTTATCAGTAAAATATGGTTTGAAAACTGCTTGGTAGTCTATTCTCTGTGCATCATCAAAATATTTTCCTAAAACATCTTTGATGTTTTTTGTTGAATTAATTTCTAAACGGTTTAAACTTCCTGAAAGGTTTTCAGATAGAGTAAGGTAAAACAAAATTTTACCGATGAGATTGTAAAAAGTGAATTTTGCCAATACTTCTTCTTCAATTACATTTTCTTCTCGTCTTGAAGATGAGGCAAGAATTTTCAATGTTGAACTTTCATAAATTTTCCATTGGTTAAATTCTTTTCTGAAAGCTGCGTTTGCTCCTTTTAGTTTTGTTATTTCTTCTTTGAATTGAGGTAAAATTATCAATGCTGCATCACTAACAGCATCAATAAAATTATCAGAAACATTTATCGCTTCTTTTAAATCTCCATTTAGAAAAAGTAATTCCAAATCGTGTAAGATTTCATTCAATCTATCATGAAGTATTTTTTCATTTTTTTTATAATTGATTGGATCCGCTAAATCATCACGTTTGTTTATTGTTTTCTCTTTCGTATATTCTTTTATTTTGGTGATATTTTCAATGGAGTATTTTTTATTTTCTATTTTCCAAATGATTGCCTCTGTTCCGTTCCAAGTAACAAATGAATCCGATTTTATACGTTCAGCTTTTTCCAAAGCATTTACAAGCATTTCCGTATCATCAACCGCTGTGTCAGGAAATTTCAATTCCCAACCATTAAATATAATACCAGAAACTTTGTTCGTGAATAAAAGCACATCGGGAAATTTTGTTTTTCCCGATTCTAACTTTATTCCAGCATCATTTGTTGCATCTTGAAAAATTGTTCTTCCTTCACGAATTGCTTCCTGAATCCAACTAATAAGCTGCCCTGACCAAACTCTTTCGTTTAGTTTCATAATATAAAGTGTGATATTTTACAATTGGTTCTGTGAAAAGCTGCAAGGTTGATTCTTTAACTTCTTTTTTCTTTAGCGTTTCTTTAATCCTATCTGTGCAGATTTTGATATAATCAATAGTCTCAACTTTATGAAGAAGAACATTTTCGTTTTTTTCTATACCAATAAACTGCCTGTTTTCTATAATTGCGGAAAGCAAAAAACTACCGCTACCACAAGCATTATCTAATACTATGTCATTGGGTTTTGTATATGTTCGTATCAGGTAACGTCCTAATTCAATTGGTTTTTGTGTCGGATGAATAACCGCACCTTCTGATTCTGCTGTTTTGATGTAAACGTAATCATCAATGTTTTGTTCTTCGTAGAAAACAACATCATTTGGATAACGTTCTCCATTACTTTTTACGTGTCGTGGTTTGAAGTCACCGTAACTGCCAGTATATTGGTCTTTGCGAAAACCTTTATCATATGGTTCTCCAAATGTCATTTGCGGGTTATAGGTTGGTTGTTTTTTATAAAAAATACAAATATCCTCGTGTTTACGTAACGGTTGAATTTTAGCATTAAGAAAATTCGTAGGTTTAGATTTTATCCAAATAATTTTGTATTTAAAAAGTTTTGCGTTGCTAAGAATAAGTTTTGCTGTAAAAAGCCCTTGTGCCGTTAATGCAATACAACCATTATCTTCAATTATTCTTTCGTACTGTTGCCAAAGCTTTTCAAGATTAATAACAGAGTCCCATTTGTTTTGAGTTGTTCCATATGGCAAGTCGCAAAGAATCATATTAACAGATTTATCAGGGATTTTTTTCATAACGTCCAGGCAGTCCCCCTGAATAACTTTGTTTATGTATTTTTCTATGTTCATAATTTGTCTTTCAATTGGTGCTAAGTTAATTCATTTTTTTAGAGTGCAATTTTTTTTGTTTATTTTATCTACTTTTTCCTTGTATAGTTTAAGTCCTTTAATTTGTTCTGGAGTTTTTCCCTCAATATTTTTGAGTTTATCATAAAAAGTTTTTGGAAGTTCCACTTTATTTTGTTTAGGAATAAGCCCTGTTACGATGGGGTCTTTTGTTTTAAAGTTTGTTTTGTTATGACTGATTATAAAACCATCTGCCTTAATAGTATCAATAACAAATTGCGCCTTGTCCTTAAAGTTAGTTGGAGCAGAAAAAGTCAGGTCATCAATGAATGATGTGAATGTAATTTTGTTTTCACGTGCAAAACTTTCAAGTTTTTTTCCTGTTTTGATAAAAACAAGATTTGAAATTGTTGATGAAGTGGGAGCCCCCTGTGGAAGTCTGCCTTTGTATGTTGTGAGTTGGGTAAGTATTCGTGAAACGGTTGTTGAAAAATTAAATGATAGAAACATCTCAAAAACTCTATGATGATTGATTGAAAGAAAAAAATCTTTAAGGTCGGTAGTGAAAATATATTTTTTACCCTGATGTTTTTTTGCATTATCAACATTATCCCTTCCCTTCACTGCGCCATAGGCATAATTGGGTATTTCAAGTTTTAACAGAATATTTTTTTGAATTCTTTTTTGGATTTGTTTTAAACGATTAATGCTCGGATTTAAAACCCTTGTTTTGGGATTACCATTCTTATCAAGTTTTGGCTGTCCGTTTTTATCTTTTTTAATTTCTTTTTTTTCATAGTAATAAGCTGAAATATTTTTGGGAATATTTTCAAGCTCACTTTGTTTAACTTTCAACTCAAAAGCAAGATGTTTGATTGTGTTAATCATTGTTTAGAATAAGTATTTGTAAAAAACTCATTTACCATTGATTTTATTGAAGGAGCAAGTAAAGTGTATGCTTTTCTTTTTTCAGGCTTTATGTCTTCGCCATCAAGTGACAAGAAAAATAAAATAGGCATAGGAACACCTAATTTATCGGAAATAATCTGAAGTGTTGACAGATTTGGCCGCTTTGCATTATTCTCTATTTGCGAAAGATAAGTTTGTGTTATGTCGCACTTATCAGCAAAAAGATTTTGTTTAATGCCTTTTTGTTTTCTTAGAGTTTTTATAGTTGAGCCTAAATTCATAATTCAATTATTTTAAAAAAATAGGGGTGTCGGTTTAGTAGAGGTCTTTCAGATGTTCGCTCACCAACAGCAGTCGTAAAAGAATTTCGGTGGCTTTAGCAATCAAACCAAGATTGGTAAACCCCGTTTTATTACTGATTTTCTTTGACTGTTGCAAGTATGCAAGACAATCATTTAAAAGAACTTTCTCTTCGTCCGAAAACGAACAACGGTTCTCCAAAAGGAGTTGCTTGATTCCTTGTAAAAGGTCATCAAGGCTTTTGACTTTTTTTGTCATATATTGAAATTTAGTTTGGCATTATTGCCTGCTACGCTTCAACAAGGCTCGTAACTAAATTCATAAACGTTGTTCGTTTGTTTGCACCCCTAAAATTCCTGCTACAAAAAAAAATATTGTAACAGATATAAGAACAATTGATGTAATGATTAGTAACTTATTAGTACAGTCTGTAATTAACTGGTATAAGAACACCGATGTCCCAACAGAACCACAAGGGTTGTGTAACCGAATACACTTTACGAATTTGAATTTAGCCACAATGTCGCCAAAAGCACTTTCAAAGAACTACGATGCAAAAGTAGTATATTTTAACTATGAGTTAATAATAAATGTATAAATATTTATTAACAGTTAAATTGTTGAAAAGTAAATTTTCTTATTTTCATTTCGAAAGAGCATTGGTAAAATTGGCTCTTTGGCTTTTGCAGAAGGGTTGGTTTTGTGGGTCAGGGCAAAAGACAATGTGCCAATGTGGGTAGGCAATAAAATTGTTTTAAAAAAAGTGCGGTGGAGAAAATTTTAAAAACATTCGGGTCGGCATGAGTGTAGGCTCATTTCATTTTCTATCTTTGATTTGTCAAGTTGCAGTGAACTATCTGTCGTGTCAAAGTGTGCTTTCATTTCGATGTCTTTTCTCCGCTTGTGCATAACGATTAAGGGCTGCAAACGTGCCGCTAATTTACAACAAATGTTTCGCATGTGTATTCTGTCGGTAAAAATATTACTTCCCTTTTTTATGAGCTTATCACGCGGCATGATTGCAGACCTAAGTTACCGCTATGTTGCATTTTCTTTTCTGTTCATTGTCCGTAAATGTCCGCAGCGTTCCGTGATTGTCCGCTTGATTTACGACTTTTTCTTTTTGTACTCGTTAGAAAATATTATTCTTTTATATTCATTATCTCCCATAGTGTTTAATATCATGCAGACCTCGTATCCGCTGCTTTTTAATAGCAATTTAGTGTCTTC
>CAINEZ010000501.1 GCA_903847905.1 uncultured Bacteroidota bacterium | reverse complement strand
TCTTTCAATATCAATCAATATCTCAATATCATTTTAATTTCAATCAATTTCCAATTTCTATTAATATCAATCAATATCTCAATATCATTTTAATTTCAATCAATTTCCAATTTCTATTAATATCAATCAATATCTCAATATCATTTTAATTTACCACTAAGTCACTAAGAGCACTAAATTTCACTAAGATTTTCCACTATACCTTTATACCTTATACCCCTATTACCCTTATGCCTTGTCAACTTCTACCTTCTACCTTATCTACTTTTCAAAACTTTCCTTTAGTTGTCAAATAATCCATCTGCGCTTTCACTAATTGTATCTTGTGAGTTTCAATATCTATCTTAGCTTGTGCTTCTGCATTTAATTCTGTCAGATATTCCGTAGCTGTAATGGTTCCGTTCTCTAATTGCGATTCGGCAGACTTAGCTATCCTTCCTCTCAGGGTTAATACCTCTTCATCTTTAACCAGGAGATCTTTGTATTTCTGGATATCTGCAATGTTTTTTTCAAGAAGGATTTTAATAGTTTGATTAAATGATTCTTTCTGAGAATTAATAACCTGACTTTGCAGATCAAGTAATTGTTTTTCATTCCTGCTTTGATTCCAATCCCATATTGTCCATGTTACTTTTGCTCCTACCATATAAAAAGAATCAAAACTATTGGATAACATATTCAATCCGGGTCGCCCATATCCCAACTGTCCGAAACCAGCGACTTTTGGCATCAGCTTGCAATTCAATAATGATTTTGAAACATCGAGTTTTTGCTGTTGCAATTCGAAAGCTTTTATTTCAGGTCTTGTGTTTACATAATCAGGTGCATTTACAAAATTTTCAGGAAGTTTTAATACAACTGTCTCGGGTATATCCTGATTGATATAATCGCCAAGCATTTTAAACCCTGAAGATATTCCAGACTCAAGTTCTAAAATCTGTTCATCAATTTTAATGATTTCTGCTTTCAGAACATCGGCATTGCTTTCCAGAAGGGTTCCGTTCGTTACACCCGATTCAACTTTTTTGAGTTTGTTCTTTATGTCTTGCTTTAAAACTAAAAGAAGTTTTTCATTTTCCTGCAAAGCAATAATGCTGAAATAAATAATATTTATTTTGTCTTTAATTTTATAAAGTTCTGTTTCCAAACTTTGCAAATCGGATTGAAGAGAAATTTTTTCAAGATTTTTTTGTTTAGAGGTCAAGCCACCATCATAAATAATTTCAGTTACATCAAATGTAGCTTTGTACTGGTCCTGATAAAGTGAGGGAATTTTTATGCCAGGAATATTTATTGGTATCTCTGTAACTGCAGACTGATAAGTCGCTTGTCCGTTAAGGCTCAACTGGGGAAGATATGTTTTCCCAATATTAAAAAGCCTGATTTCGCTTGCCTTATTAATTAAGTCTTTTTGTTTTATCAGCGGATAATTTTCCATGGCTTTTTTCTGACAGATGTCAAGTGTAAGGGTGTCCTGTGAGAAAGACATTTTGCAATATATCAGCAAAAGGAGTAGAATATATTTTTTCATTTTTATATTTTTAGATCATTTCATTCTTTTTGTACTATTGGTTACATTTCGATTAACTCAATGTGACTTTTTTATCAGGCAGAATATTGTCAGACTGAGTTTATCGAAGTCTGATCGAAGCCTCATGGAAGCCTGATTGAATTAATAATAAAATCGGTAACTTCTTTTTTTCTTGCTTTCAAAAATTTATCGAATTGTATATCATCATTTTCAAAAATTATCCTCTGAATAATAGGTCTTGCAGCAAAAGGGAAAATACATAAGCCTATCATGTTTACAATTAATTGCCTGGGATCAATTTTTCTGATAGCGCCTTTTTTTATTTCTTTTTGAATGCTTTCAATTAGAAGTTCGGGTTGTATTCCAAAGTTCTTAATAGTATTTACTAATTGTTCGGGCCGGCGGTTTATTTCATGAAGGATAAAAATAGGCAGGTGCGGATGTTCAGAAAGCATAGTAATATAGGTTTCCACAAAGAGTTCTATTTTTTTTAACAGTGATTTATCGGATGACATTATTTCGGCAACATGCGGAATAAATTGCTGAAAAGCTTCCTGAAAAATTGCATCAAACATTTTTTCCTTGCTTCTGAAATAATAATGTAACAAAGCTTTGTTAATACCGGCTTTATCAGCTATTTCCTGCATACGAGAACCATCAAAGCCTTTTTCGAGAAACACTATTTTTGCTGCTTCGAGTATTATTTTCTCCGTATTTTTATCAGCAGTAGCCATTTATTAAAGCTTTAACCTTTTGATTTAACTATTTGATTTAACCAAGTGGTCAAAATT
>CAINEZ010000500.1 GCA_903847905.1 uncultured Bacteroidota bacterium | reverse complement strand
GTTCCTTTTTGAATTTCTCAAACCATATGGTTTTTCGGGCGATATAATTGGTAAGATTGCAAATGGATTAAAAAAAGAAACCGGAAAACAATTTTTTTCTTCTTCACACAGACTTATAAAAGATAGAACGCATTTGCTGATTATTCCTATAGACGAAGAAAAAAACAAACAAACATTTATCATCACTGAAGGTTATAAAGAATTAAATTCAATCTTACATTTAAAATTTAAAAAGGTTAATATTACCAAGGATTTTGAAGTGATTAAAAAAGCTGATGCAGGAATGTTTGATTACAATAAATTTACTTTCCCGCTTTCGATCAGGAAGTGGAAACAAGGCGATTTTTTCTTTCCGCTTGGCATGAAAGGCAAAAAGAAACTCAGCGATTTTTTTACCGATATAAAATTATCATTATACGACAAAGAAAATGTTTGGCTGCTTTGCAATGGAAATGATATTGTATGGGTAATTGGACACAGGATCGATAACCGTTACAAAGTAACAGACAAAACTAAAAAAGTTTTTATTGCCGAAATTGTAAATGAAGAATAAAGTATAAAGTATATAAATATGACTTTTTTTTAACACTAAAAAAAAAATTCCTTATTCAGAAAGAAATAATAAAGGATATTTCACATAGAACATAAAAATAATATTTGGTTAACATTAACAGAACATCTGTATAAAATCTTTTTATGATAAATAATATTTTCTTTAATAAAATAAAATACAAAATGAATGCAATGTTTTATAATAAAAACGAATATAAACGTCTAAATTCAATGGATATAAAAATTGACTTATCAAATAAAGTAGCACTTGTTAGCGGAGCTTCAGGAGAATTGGGAAGGGTTATATCATTTACACTTGCAAAATGCGGTGCTGATATTATCATACATTACCATAATAACAAGGATAATGCTACATGTTTAATGGAAGAAATTAATAAAATTGGCAAAAAAGCCCTTCTTGTCCAGGCTGATATAACAAATTTGAATTCTGTTATGAGCATGAAAAAATATATTGATGAAAACTTCAAAGCTCCTGATATTATTGTTAACAATGCAGTAATTCAATACGAATGGAAAAGTATATTGAACCAATCTCCTGAAGATTATATAAATCAGTTCAACTCTAGTGTTATGCAAAGTGTTTATTTTTCAAAAGCTTTTATACCTGCTATGATACAAAAGAATTTCGGAAGAATAATTGCTATCAACACAGAATGTTCGATGCAAAATGCACCATCTCAATCTGCCTATGTTGCTGGAAAAAGAGGCATGGATGGGGTTTTAAAAGTATTAGCAAAGGAAGTCGGAGAACATCAGATTACTGTTAACCAGGTTGCACCCGGGTGGACTATTACTAATAAAACAAGGGTTTCCGGAACGGAAAAGCAAAAATCGTATGAGGAAAATATCCCTTTAAAAAGGCGTGGAAATGATTATGAAGTAGCAAATGTTGTGGCTTTTTTAGCATCAGATTTGGCAAACTATATAACAGGTGCTTTTATCCCTGTTTGTGGAGGGAATATTATGCCAGATATTTAACTATTTTCTTTTACTTCAGAATAATATTTAACCTAAATAAATAATTATTAAATTTGTTTAAATTTAAATAATAAACACTTAAGTTTTTTTTAAAAAATAAAAAATTACCATTCTGACACTAAGGGCACTAAATTTTACTAAAAAAATTCTCATTGCCTGCCTAGCGGTAGGTAGGTTTCTCAGTGGACTAAGTGTCTTAGTGGTAAAAAAATAATCTAAAACTATTTTCATGAAATTAAAAAAATATATTCTGATTATACTGTTGCTTGTTGCTGGTAATGTTTTTTCACAGATTTTAAAACCTGTTAAATGGACATTTAGTTCAGCAAAGGTAAATGACTCCACCGCTAACCTTTATTTAAAAGCAACTATTGATAAAGGTTGGCATGTATATTCTCAATATATCAAAGGAGATGGTCCTGTTCCAACAACTTTTACATTTGATAAAAGTAAGGATTTTCAGTTAATAGGTAAAGTCTATGAACCAAAAGGAATAGAAGAGTACGACCCGAATTTTGAAATGAAATTGAAATATTTTGCAAACACTGTTACCTTTTCACAGCAGATAAAAATTCTTTCCACAAAAGCTTTCAACATCAAAGGAGTTTTAAATTTTATGTGCTGCGACAACAAGCAATGCCTGCCTCCAGAGGATGTTGAATTTTCTTTTAATCTGGAAGGTTACTCCAATGCTTTAGCCATTAATGCCCAAGACACTACTTCAAAAGTTTCGGAAAATGATACTGTATCCAAAATAAAAAGTGACACTGCTATAACAAAAGTATCTCTCGATAATTCCGAACTCACAGGAAAAGGAAGCACTTTATGGTGGTTCTTCATTTTGTCATTCTTCTGGGGATTAGTTGCAATTGTTACTCCCTGCGTGTTCCCGATGATACCAATGACAGTAACTTTCTTCATGCATGATGAAAATAACAAAGCAAAAGCAAAATTTCAAGCAATTGTTTTCGGGTTTTCAATTATATTGATCTATACCGTTATAGGAACTATAGTAGCAATAACATTAGGTGCTAATTTTGCAAACTTTCTAAGTACACATTGGATCCCAAATGTTTTTTTCTTCCTTATTTTTATGTTTTTTGCTGCTTCCTTTTTTGGGATGTTCGAGATCACACTTCCTTCGTGGATGGGTACAAAAACAGATAAGCAAGCCGAAAAAGGCGGGTTCCTTGGACCTTTCTTTATGGCGTTCACATTGGTGCTCGTTTCATTTTCATGTACAGGTCCAATTGTTGGAACTATTTTAGTACAGTCTGCTGGTGGGCAGGTATTAAAACCAATAATAGGGATGTTTGGATATTCTCTTGCGTTTGCATTGCCTTTCACAATATTTGCTTTTTTCCCATCCTGGCTGGCATCAATGCCAAAGTCTGGTGGCTGGCTTAATTCGGTTAAGGTAGTGCTTGCTTTTTTAGAGCTTGCACTAGGATTAAAATTCTTGAGTATTGCCGATCAAACATATCACTGGAACATACTCGACAGGGAAGTATATCTTGCATTCTGGATAGTTATATTTGCATTGCTCGGTTTTTATTTGCTGGGAAAATTAAAATTTCCGCACGACAGCGAAGTAAAACATATTTCAGTACCACGGATTATTCTGGCAATAATAACTTTTACTTTTGTAGTTTACATGATACCCGGAATGTTCGGCGCTCCTTTGAAAGCCCTTGCAGGGTATCTTCCTCCGCAGGAAACCCACGATTTCGACCTGAATGCGATAATAAGAGAAAATGTTGAAAATGCAACATTAAGCAGAAACGATACTGCAAATACTGAGCTTTGTGATAAACCCAAATATTCTGATATTCTTAAATTGCCTCATGGTTTGAATGGATATTTTGATTACGATCAGGCATTGATTTGTGCAAAGCAAAAAAATAAACCTTTATTTATTGATTTCACAGGACACGGTTGTGTAAACTGCCGCGAAATGGAAGCAAATGTTTGGTCATCTCAAAAAGTACTGAAATTACTGCGGGAAAAATATATTGTTACTGCGCTCTATGTTGACGATAAAAAAGAAATTCCGGAATCGGAATGGATCACCTCTAAATACGATGGAAAAATAAAAAAAACAATCGGTAAAAAATTTGCTGATTTTCAAATATCACGCTTCAATGTTAATGCCCAGCCATATTATGTATTGCTTGATACCAAAGGTGAATTGCTTGTGCAGCCAAAGGCTTACGATTTGAATGTAGATAATTTCGTTGACTTTCTTGAAAGAGGATTAAAGGAATTCGCGAAGAGAAGCGGGAAGTGAGTTGCAGTTTTGGTAATAACAACCTTGTATCTATGCATTTTTTCTTTTTCCTTTACGTTCAGACAAATATTGTTCTAAAGGAATTCGTTCATCTTTACGAGCTTTAACAGTATCATATAACCGGATATCATCTTTTTCTTCTAATTCATCAAGTAACTACCGTTAACTATCGGTATTGAAATTTTAAATATCGACGGACAGCTTTTAATAACGATAGCGCATTCAATATAGTCCAATTGCGACTGCGTCTTATTGAACTATTTTCATGCAGCATCGGCATTAACTCCCGATAATTATCGGGATAATATATAAAATGTCTTTAGATTATTTTATATATGCAATTGGTATAAAAAGCATTAATGCAGAGGAAACTCATACAACTATTGATATTTCAGGCTTTGCAAGAGGGATGTATTTTGTGAAAGTTAAGAATGAAAATGGAGTTGAGGTAAAGAAGTTTATTAAAGAATGAAATAGACATAAGTTAAAAGGCATAAGGCATAAGTAAAAAAGTAACTGGTAATCAGTGATTGGTAATCGGTAAAAAGCAGTTAGCAACCTTGTCAGTTGGACTCCTACGAAGAATAGAAAAATAATTACAATAATAAATGCTTAAGTAGGCAATAATTTCAGCGGTTTTAGAAATATGTCAGTATTCAAAGTGTCTCTTCTTAATAATAACCCATAATAATTTGCGGTTGTAACCACAAATAAATATAATGATTTGCGGTTGTAATCGAAATTTATTATATATTTGCATAAAAAATAGAGAATGACAATCAAGAGAGATATTGAAACCCTACTTAAACAAAAGCTTTTTAAAAAGAAAGCAATTTTAGTTTTTGGAGCCAGGCAAGTTGGGAAAACAACACTTATTGAGAATTTATTTAAAAATGAAAAAGATATTCTTTTTTTAGATGGTGATGAAGCAGATAACAGGGAATTACTTTCAAATACAACCTCAACCCGTATAAAAAGTATTATTGGCAAACATAAAATTGTATGTATTGACGAGGCGCAAAGAATTGAGAATATCGGGTTAACCATTAAACTTTTTACCGATAAAATAAAAGATGTACAAGTAATTGTTACAGGTTCGTCGGCTTTTGAGTTAGCGGATAAACTTAATGAACCTTTAACAGGAAGGAAATATGAATTTTATTTATTTCCGCTCTCTTTTAATGAAATGGTTAAACATCATGGATTAATTGAAGAAAGCCGCTTACTTAATCACAGATTAATTTATGGGCATTATCCTGAAATTGTTATTGACCATGGAGCGGAAGCGGAAAACCTTAAATTGATTTCAGAAAGTTATTTATATAAAGATTTACTGATGCTTGAAACAATAAAAAAACCTATATTGTTGCAAAAAATCTTAAAAGCATTGGCATTACAGTTGGGTAGTGAAGTATCGTATTTTGAATTATCAAAATTGCTCGAAATTGATAAAGGAACCATTGAGAAATATATTGATTTACTTGAAAAAACATATATAATTTTTCGCCTGCCTTCTTTGAATAGAAATGTGCGTAATGAAATTAAAAAAGGCAGAAAAATTTATTTTTATGATAATGGAATCAGAAATGCGGTTATCGGAAATTTTACTTCAATTGATAAAAGAACAGATGTGGGAGCTTTATGGGAAAATTTCTTAATAAGTGAACGCCTGAAAACACAAATGAATAAAGGAATTACTGCTAAAAGATATTTCTGGAGAACAACACAACAACAAGAAATAGATTATATTGAAGAAATTGATGGGAAATTATTGGCATTTGAATTTAAATGGAGTAAGAGTAAAAAGAGGATTCCATTAACATTTTTGAAAGCCTATCCCAAAACTCAAACAAATATTATTTCCAGAGAAAATTATACAGAGTTCCTTACTAAGTAAGATAAACGAAAAATCTTCATATACCAATACTGAAATGGTTTGCAAATTTCCTATCAACATAACAGAACCTAAGTGCAATTTGCTTCGCAAATACACTAATATTCTGTATAAATCATCCGTCATCTGACGGATCTTTATCATCAGCGTTATATTTTTTAGCTTCATTCCAATAAACATCCATTTCTTTCAAGGTCATATCGTGCAGCGATTTTCCTGCTTTCTTAGCTTGCTCTTCAAGATAATTAAATCTGTAAATAAATTTTTTGTTGGTTCTTTCAAGCGCAGTATCAGGGTTTACATTGATAAACCTTGAATAATTAATAAGAGCAAATAATAAATCGCCAAATTCGTCTTCAATTTTTTCTATACCGGCGCCGCTTTCAACTTCATCTCTTAATTCATTCATTTCTTCGGTAACTTTATCCCAAACCTGTTGCGGATTTTCCCAATCAAAACCCACGCCTCTTGCCTTATCTTGAATACGATATGCTTTTACGATAGAGGGAAGCGAGACAGGAACACCTGAAAGAACAGATTTGCTGCCTTCATGAAGTTTTATTTTCTCCCAGTTTCGTTTCACATCTTCATCTGTATTGGCAATCACATCGCTGAAAATATGAGGATGGCGTTGAACCAATTTTTTGTTTATCCCTTCAATAACTTCTGTAATATCAAAATCATTATTTTCGGATCCTATTTTCGCATAAAAAACAATATGCAACAAAAGGTCGCCTAACTCATTCCTGATTTCGTTACTATCTTTTAAAATAATCGCATCAGCAAGTTCATAAGTTTCTTCAATAGTAAGGTGTCTTAACGATTCTAAAGTTTGTTTTTTATCCCAGGGACATTTTGCCCTAAGCTCGTCCATTATATCAAGCAGTTTTTCGAATGCTTCTAATCTTTTATCCATATTCCCTGTTTTTCGCAAAGGTAATAAGTATTATCGGTAAATATTATAATTTTGCATTACTCTATAATAGCTTTTTGTTATGCGTCTTTTTAGACTGGTTATCATTTTTTTTCTTTTTCTTTTTGTTGCAAATATTACTTGCGCTCAAAGCAGTAAAATTATCTCTGAAAAATTTATTCTTGAAACCAAATTACATTATGGGTTTGTTATCAGTCATCATATTAACATGGTTCATTTGACTACCGGCCATTTTCCTGCCTTTGAAATTAATTTCGGAAAACAAACACATGGCGAAAAGACCTGGCATGAATTGTATAAATATCCTGTTATGGGAATTTGTTACTGGACTGCTGATCTTGCAAATCCAGATGTTCTTGGTAACGCACATGCTTTATATCCGTATTTAAACTTTCATCTTTATCAATCCGATATTTTTTCTTTGAATTACAGGTTTGGTACAGGATTGGGCTATCTTACAAAAAAATTTGACAGGCTAAATAATTACAAAAATATTGCAATTGGTTCGCATTTGAATGTAACCATAAATATGTTTTATGAATTCAAATGGAAATTGATGAAAATATTTTTTGTTTCAGGAGGTATTGGCATTACTCATTTTTCTAATGGCTCTTTCAAAATGCCAAATCCCGGAATTAACATACCAACCGTAAACCTTGGTTTGGCGTATATCTTTCCGACCGAAATCAAAAAAATAATTCCGTATGATAGTGTTCTCTGTAAAGATAAGCGGAAGATTGAAATTCAATCTTTTTTATCGGGAGGAATTAAAGAGATCTATCCTACCAATGGTGATACTTATGGCGCATTTTCTCTTTCAACTGGTTTTATTAAGCCTCTTAGCTTAAAGAGAAAAATTAGTGCCGGCTTAGATTTATTCCTTGAATACTCAAATATCAGAACGCTTAAACGTAATGAAATTGAAGTGAAACATTCTTATGAAATTATAAGACCCGGAATTTATATTGGACACCAGTTTGAATTTTCCCGTCTTTCTTTTGTTACGCAAGTTGGATTTTATTTGTATGCAAAAGATAAAAGCGATGGTCCTGTATATTCAAGATTAGCGCTCAGATATAAATGTAACAAAAAAATTCTTATTAATCTCGCCCTCAAAACACATTTTGCAAAAGCCGATTTCGTGGAATGGGGGATAGGTTATATTATAAAATAATAACAACAGAATAATTAGTGAATTACAGAATAATTGAATTACTGAATGACGATGAATGAATATTAACAACAAACTACTAACCTGTCTCGCCTTCGATAAACTCAGGCTGACGGTCAAACAACAAACATTTTACAAATGAAATTCCTAAAAGTTAAATATTATTTGATTCTTATTTTTACAATTTTATTTTTTTCATGCAACAAAGAAAACAGATGCGATTGTTTTAAGGGAACCGGCGAAATTACTACTGAAGAAAGGGTGGTTACTGTATTTAATAAGATATCTTTAGAAAACAATATAAATTTATATATCACTGAAGATACTGTATGTTCTGTAAAAGTCGAGGCCGGCAGCCATCTTCTGAAATCAATCAAAACGGAAGTAACTGATAGTTGTTTATATTTAAAAAATGGAAATAAATGTAATTGGGTCAGGAGCTATAAAGACAAAATAAATATTTATGTAAAGTTCATAAAAATAAAAGGACTGATGTACAAAAATGCATCAGGGAATGTATATACCACTGATACAATTCATGCAAATTATTTTCAATTAGATAATTTCAACGGATCGGGAACAATAAACCTTATTTTTTCTGCCCATACAACATGGTTTAATCTTCACACAGGTCCTGCTGATCTTAACGCAACAGGAACTTCCGGAGTTTGTTATCTTTATTCAGCCGGTAATGGTAAAGCCGATATCCGGAATTTGAAAACAAATATAATGTTCTTAAATAATAAATCTACAAATGAATGTTATGTGAATGTTAAAGATGAACTTGAAGTAAAAATTGGTTATGTGGGTGATGTATATTACACAGGCGATCCTACTATTATAAAGGAAATAACAGGCTCCGGAAAGTTAATAAAATTCTAAATAAACATTAATATTCGAAAAAGGTATAAGGCAAAAAGATATAAGGCAATAAAGGTATAAGGCAATAAAGGTATAAGGCATTAAAGGTATAAGGCATAAGGCATAAGGTATAAGGGTAATCCCTATTTCCATATTCCTTTATACCTTAAAAAAATGTATAAAAGCACCTGCTGGTTGGCAAGTTTAAGTAATTCAATTTATAGCATCAATAAGCTTTAGCAAAAATTACTCTTTGCGCGGAAGGTTTCCCTGAATAAACACATTTCCCGTTTTCTTTTTTATTATCTAAAGGGATACAGCGGATAGTAGCTTTAGTTTCGTTTTTAATTGCTTCTTCGGTTTCGCTTGTACCATCCCAGTGAGCGGAGATAAAACCACCCTTGTTATCAATTATATCTTTGAATTCTGCCCATGAATTAACTGTGAAGGTATTGAGTTCTTTAAATGAAAAAGCTTTCTGATAAAGATTTTCCTGTATCTGTGAAAGAAGGTTTTCTATCTTATGTTCAATGTCAGTTTGCTGATAGATTGATTTTTCCAGGGTATCTCTTCTCGCAACCTCAACAGTTCCCTGCTCAATATCGCGAGGACCTATAGCCAGCCTTACCGGAACACCTTTTAATTCATATTCGGCAAACTTCCACCCAGGCTTAAATGTATCCCTGTCATCATATTTAACCGAGATGCCCCTGCTTTCAATTGCCTTCTTTATCGGTTTAACTTTTTCGGAAATTTCTTTTAATTGATCTGTGTTTTTATAAATAGGAATAATCACAACCTGAATTGGAGCTAATTTAGGTGGTAGCACAAGACCGTTATCATCAGAATGAGCCATTACCAATGCCCCCATCAACCTGGTAGAAACGCCCCACGAAGTAGCCCATACATATTCTAATGTACCTTCTTTTGTGGCAAATTTTACGTCAAATGCTTTTGCAAAATTCTGTCCCAGAAAATGAGAAGTCCCTGCCTGCAGTGCTTTTCCATCCTGCATCAATGCTTCAATGCAATATGTTTCCAGTGCTCCTGCAAAGCGCTCATTTTCCGATTTAACACCTTTTATTACAGGAAGCGCCATCCATTTTTCTGCAAACTCAGAATACAGATCAAGTATTTTTTCAGTTTCTTCAATCGCTTCTTCTTCCGTTGCATGCGCTGTATGACCTTCCTGCCACAAAAATTCAGTTGTCCGTAAAAACAATCTTGTTCTCATTTCCCACCTTACAACATTAGCCCATTGATTAATCAAAATGGGAAGATCGCGATAAGATTTTATCCAGTTTCTATATGAATCCCATATTATAGTTTCGGAAGTAGGTCTTACAATCAACTCTTCTTCGAGCTTCGAATCTTCATCAACAACAACACCTTTGCCATCAGGAGATTTTTTAAGTCGGTAATGAGTTACTATGGCGCATTCCTTAGCAAAACCTTCAACATGGGAGGCTTCTCTGCTGAAAAACGATTTTGGAATAAAAATTGGAAAGTAAGCATTGCTATGTCCTGTATCTTTAAACATTTTATCCAATGCTGCCTGCATTTTTTCCCAAATTGCATATCCATATGGTTTTATTACCATGCAACCTCTTACAGCAGAGTTCTCTGCAAGATCAGCTTTAATTACGATATCGTTGTACCATTGGGAATAATTTTCTTCCCTTGTTGGAAAATCTTTAGCCATAAAAAATGTTTGGTATGATATTTGTAAATATTTACATAGTTTTTAATATTTACAAAATTAGAAATTATATCTAATGACAAACAAAGAATATACCTTAATTAATCAATAGGAGATAAGACCAATGAAAACTTTTAGTAAACTGCTCGCATTATCAGCCCTGCTTCTTTCTGCCTGTACTACAACTTATCAAACACGGTCTATGTATGATGATGTTTACTACTCTAAGAAAGATGCAGCAGTCGCCTCTACTTCTTCAACCCAGGCTGATACCAAAACCACAAGCCCTGAAAATTATTCTACTGCTTATGATAATACAAAAGCAGTGAATAATACCGCCGTAACAGGCAATGAAAATCCCGAGTATAATAACTCAAATTCAACTGAACAGCCCACTGCAAATGATACAGGAAATACATCCCGCTATAATAGCGAAAGTCCGAATTATTCTAACAGTGAGACCTATTCTGATGAAAATGGTAACACTTATGTTACAAATAACTATTATGACGATTATTATGATTATGAATATTCTGCCCGCCTAAAAAGATTTCATAATCCAGATTATGGATACAATTACTACAATGATTATTATACTAACTATTATTGGTACACTTACGATCCGTGGGATTGGGGTGTAAGTATCTATTGCGGATCACCTTGGTGGTATCCTTCTTTTTATTATTTCGATCCATATTGCGGCGGATACTATAATAACTGGGGCTTCGGTTCTTCTAATTGGGGATGGTATGGATACAATGGATGGGGTTTTAACCCTTATTATGGGGGCGGATATGGTTACTGGGGTGGATATAATAACGGCTACTGGAACGGTTACAATGATGGTTACTGGGATGGATATTACGCTTCAAATTATTACAATAGTTATGATAATAATTCCAATTATTATTATGGACCAAGAACCGAAATACATTCTACAAATGCTGCAAGTAATAATCCTTTGACATTTGGACATAAATATGAAGTTGCAATATCAAAAGGCACTGTAAATAATATTCATAATATTTCTGTAAGTAATTTAAGTAACAGTATTCCTAAATCTTCTGTTACTGAAGTAAAGAACCAGAATCTTATAAAAAGCGGACTTTCAAATGCCAGCACTCAATCAATAACAACCGGCAAAAATAATTCTCCAAAAATAAACTCTGTTATAACTGCATCTCAGAACACAGGAGCTATAAAAAATAGTAAAGGTGAAATAATTCCCAATGCTGTTTCTACTACTGTTGTCAATCCAAAGGAAAGCAGTTTTTCAAATACATCAGTGGTAAATTCAACAAATACTGTAATGCCCAAAAGTACAACTTCAACAATTGTTACTAATAATGCAATACCAAAAAGTACTACTACAAATAACAATAGCATACAACAGTATTCAATACCAAAGAGTACAACAACAACTGTTACACAGCAAAATAATACTCCAAGGCAAAATTATTCCAAACCTAAGACTTATGTGTCACCAAGTTACAGCGAACCAAAGTCTAATCAATATTATTCAAAGCCCAAGACTTATAATTCGTCAAGCTACAACACATCTTCTTCAGGTTCGAACGAAAATTATTCTCAACCAAGGTCCTATAGTTCACCGAAATCGAGTAGTTCATCAACTTATAGCACTCCGAGTTATAGCACTCCCAAATCGAGCAGCAGTAGCAGTTATTCTACACCAAAAAGTTCAAGTTCGTCCAGCTACAGCTCGCCGAGATCAAGTAGCAGCAGCAGCAGCAGCAGCAACAGCAGCTATTCTTCGCCGAGGTCAAGCTCAAGTTCAAGCTCAAGTTCGGGTTCAAGTTCAAGTTCGGGTTCAGGAAGTTCTGGCAGGCACAGGTAAAATATAATTAAAATGAATAGAAATATGAAAAAGTTAAGAATAATAATTGTTTGCATTGCAGCAAGCATTTCATTAGTAGCAAATGCCCAAACAGATGTGGATGCTCTCAGATATTCGCTGATCAATTTTGGCGGAACTGCCAGATATTCCAGCATGGGCGGTGCTTTTGGCGCTATAGGCGCTGATTTCTCTACTATTTCTACAAATCCTGCCGGACTGGGTGTTTACAGGAAAAATGAATTTACATTCACACCGGATATATATGCAAGTAAAACAACTTCCACTTACAATGGGAATACAGCCGAAGATTCTAAATATAATTTTAACTTCAGCAATATTGGGATGGTATTTGCTTCAGATTTTAATAAAGGTAAAGATCAGCAAGGTTGGAAATTTGTGAATTTTGCTTTTGGATTAAACAGAAATACTAACTTTAATAACAGGATGATTATTGAAGGTTCAAACAATAACAGTTCTCTTATGGATGTTTATAAAAGCGCTGCTCAAGGTTTGGTACCAGATAATTTAGACGCATTCAGCACTCAACTTGCATTTAACACTTGGTTGATTGATACAAATGGAGCAACAAGTTATTTTTCAAATGTTCCAAGCGGCGGAGAATTGCAGCGCAAATCCATTGAAACAAGAGGCGCCATGCAGGAAATGACTTTTGCAATAGGCGCTAATTATAACAATAAATTATACATCGGTGGAACATTTGGATTTCCTTATTTAAAATATGTTGAGGAATCGACGTATAAAGAAATAGATGATAAAGACACATTGCCAAATTTTAAAAGCTATACTCTTAATGAAGCTTTAACAACTACGGGTTCGGGATTTAATTTCAAATTCGGACTTATTTATGTCCCTATTGACGTGGAAATGATAAAAGTGAAAATTGGCGCAGCAGTTCACACTCCTACCTTCTTTGCTATGCACGATGAATGGTCGAATGAAATGAAATCGGCATTTGATAACGGGGATAACTATTCCGACAAATCACCTCAGGGCACATTTGATTATAAACTTACAACACCAATGAGGACAATAGGCAGCATTGCTATTCAGATTGGACAGTATGGTACAATAAGCGCCGACTATGAATTCGTTGACTACTCTGAAGCGCGCCTACGTTCAAAAATGGATAATTTTTTTGATGCAAACGAACTTATTCTTACAAAATATACAACTTCAAATAATATAAGAATGGGGGCAGAAGCAGCTCTGGGGCATTTCAGCCTTAGAGGAGGGTATGCAATGTATGGTAGCCCATATAAATCAGGGATAAATGATGGAAAGAGTACAGCAATTACAGGAGGTTTAGGAATAATTGATAAAAATTATTTTATAGATTTCGCATACGTTTATTCCAAAGCCAATGAAAGTTATTATTTATATAATGCCGATAATATGAACCCTGCAAGCATTGAAAAAACTTCACAAAGTTTTCTGATAACACTGGGGGTTAAATTTTAAATAATTATAATGATAAATAATTTTCAAGAAACAAAATGGAGCAATCACCAATTCTATAGCAGGGTAAAGGATATTGCAAAAATACAGACAAAATAGCATTAAATAAATTTCCTTTTCAGTTTGCAATAATGCCACCAACTATGGTTTTCTACATCAATTTAAATTTTTATTAAAAAAATCAGTATAAATAATTTGTTAGGGCATGTTGCTATGAATTATCATTATCCTAAAATTATCTATATATACATCCTTGTCGCTTGTGTTCCATAAATATGCTTTTAATTTACAATTTGTTTTGTCATGCGTATAATTAATAAAGTTATAAATATTATTCCATTGACTCTCGTCAATTAGTTGTTCGTCAATCGGAAGTCCTTTCCAAATAACATTTCTATTTTTATCATCAATTGACAATACAAGTGAAATTTTACCGGAATATTTATAACAAGGCGATTTTACCCAACAATCTGTTATAATTTTATAATCTCCAAACGAGAGGCTATCCAAAGAATAAGAGAATGTTGATGAAAAAGAATTTGCTTTAATAATTTGTGATTTTACATCCGGGTAAGAAATTTTTGATACATGAGTTTCTTCCAATTTATTCCAAAGAGTATCTCTCACTTCATCAAATGTGTTTACAGAGTTCAAAACAATACTGTCAGGATTGAAATTATTAACATTAAAGAAATTTAATATACAATCAGGCTCCTTTTCAAATTCAATCTTTTCCCATTCAATTGTTAAATTTTCAGACATAATTATTTGATTAGAGCATTTAAACATTATTTGTTTGACCAGATAATTTTTTGTTGAGTTATAAATATATGGATTAATCCAGATTCCATCACTTGCATTCTCGGGAATGATTCTATACTTGCGAATTGTGTTATTGTGGAACTTAAGATAAATCCAGAACTGTTCATCTTTATAAACGAAGCTCTTTAAACGTTGAGTGAGACTCTTCTTAAACGTAAGTTTAACTCTCAACAAGCCATCATTAACGGCAGGAACAGCATTCCAGACATCCAATTTCGAATTACTATTGGTTAG
>CAINEZ010000499.1 GCA_903847905.1 uncultured Bacteroidota bacterium | reverse complement strand
TCGCAGAGCTTTTACAATGCGATATTTCCAGAGTAGCCGACAGTACTACAAAAAATGCAATAGAATTATTTAAAATCCCTGCATAGTTTAATTTAACTATTTAAGCAGGAAATCAAGATAATTATCTTTGGTTATACAACTAAAATTTGATTTCGGATAAGCATTTGAAAAAGTTTTTGGCAAATGTACGTTTTTACTTTTACCCCATTTAAATTCGAAAGCATATAAGCGACCGTCGGATTCTTCAATGTAATCAATTTCTTGCTGCTGCATGGTTCTCCAGAAATATACTTTATTATAAATATTATTGTAATGAATATATTTCTGCCTTTCGCTTACCAGAAAATTTTCCCAAAGAGCGCCTTTGTCCTGACGAAGATTGAGAGGATTGTAATTTGAAATGATCGCGTTTCTTATGCCATTATCATAAAAATATATTTTCCGGCTCTTCTTAATTTCATTCCTTACATTTCTGCTGAAAGAACGTAAGCGGAAAATAATATAAGCCTGTTCAAGTAGTGTAATATATCTTTCAACCGTTACTGAATCTATTTGCAAAGATCTTGCGATTTCATAAACCGAAACTTCTGAACTAATTTGTAATGCAAGGGCTTCAAGTAAATTCATAACAATACTTGGTTTTCGTATATCCTGAAAAGCAAAAATATCCTTGTACAAATAACTCCCTGTTAAGCTTTTTAGAATTTCCTTTTCTTTCCCCGGGCTCGTTAACACTTCAGGATACATACCATATATTAACCTTTGCTCCAGCATACGTGATTCTTCCAATGTGCCGTGATATTTAACCATTTCGCTCACAGACAAAGGATATAACATAAATTCAAATTTTCTGCCTGTGAGTGGCTCATTTATAATATTGGCAAGATCGAACGAAGATGAACCGGTTGCAATTACCTGAACATCTTTTATTTTATCAACAATAAGCTTGATAGTGATACCAATGTTTTTTATAAGCTGAGCTTCGTCAATCATAACAATCTTATGATCTCCAATTAATTTCTTTAACTGAGAAGAAGTTACATCAGTAATTTTTTGACGAACATCTGGTTCATCTCCATCGAGAAAGAGAATTTTATTTTTAATAATCTTGCTTACAATTTTAAGAAGCGTAGTTTTCCCTGTTTGCCGCGGGCCAAGAATAATGATGGCTTTCCCTTTATGGATTTTATTACGGACAACATTTTCAAGAATACGTTCAATCATAGTTTTTTTCACAAAATTATATATTTTATGATTATAATCCAAAAATATTATAATATATTTTGATTATGTTCTAAAAATAGCAAATACAATACCTCATCGCAGAGCTTTTACAATGCGATATTTCCAGAGTAGCCGACAGTACTACAAAAAATGCAATAGAATTATTTAAAATCCCCACATTGTAAAAATCCCCGCAGATAAATTTTTTTAGCTATCTTTAAGCAGAGATTTTTTATATATTTGCAATTCGTTATTTTTTCCGGAGAGATGGCCGAGTGGTCGAAGGCGCACGCCTGGAAAGTGTGTAAACGTCACAAGCGTTTCATGGGTTCGAATCCCATTCTCTCCGCAACTCCAATAAATTCAACCCTTCGAAGAAGGGTTTTTATTTATCTGTTAAGCTTTGAAAACTTGTTTTCATAAGCGAGGACAGATAAATAAAATAAACTTGCAAAGCAAGTTGAATTTATGGAATTAAGCCCCCCCTTCGGGATAACGACCGCAGGGAGTAATCCCCTGTAAAATCTAAAACACCAGATACCTAATACAACATCTGTCTGCAGGTATGCAAGAATAAGCGAGGACAGATAAATAAAATAAACTTGCAACTCAAGTTGAATTTATGGAATTAAGCCCCCCCTCGGGATAACGACCGCAGGGAGTAATCCCATTAAAGTACTCAATAATCGTTTGCAATTTCTTAAATTATATATATATTTGTACCGATTAGGATAATTGTTATTTGCAGGAATTGAACTTTTAAAAGAGTATATATAATTGATAACTTTAATAATAAATTTTTCTTTCTTTCGTTATAATTTATAAAACGAAAGAAAATAAGTAAGTAAAGAAATTAATGTATAATGGCTTGGGATAAAAACTTATTTTCAAAAATAATGATCGGCTTTGGTTTTGTTATGGTTGCGGTCTTTATTGGAATAGGAATAGCCCTGTTATTTTTCCCTGTTTACTATTACCTGCCCCGGAATTTAAAATCAATATTAGGTGTTTTTTTTATTGCCTATGGTTTCTTTCGCTTGGCAAGAATATATCAACAAATACGAGAACAAAAAAGAAAGGAGTATTACGATGAATAATTCAAAAATTAAAAATTTAATTCTTTTATCACTGATTGCAACTTTTACATTATTCATGGGTTGCAGCGGAAATAAAAACAAAACTATAAATGAAACGCCAACATCAGGAAATATTAAAATTGCTGTTGATGAGGCATACCAATTGCTATTTGACTCAGAAACCAATACCTTCGAGGCGCTTTATAAATATGCAAAAATAACTCCTGTTTATAAACCAGAGGGAGAGGCAATAGATTTGCTGATGAACGATTCAGTACGGCTTGTTATTTCCAGCCGCAAACTTTCTGATGCGCAAGAACAAAAATTAAAAAGCATTAATATCATTCCCAAAACTTTGAAAATATTTTATGATGCTCTTACTTTTATAGTAAATAAAGATAATACTGACACACTAATTCGTTATGACCAGATAAAAGATATTTTCTCTGGAAAAATTTCAAAATGGCAACAGATAGATTCCAAGTCAAAACTCGGGGGATTGACAGTTGTTTTCGACAACAACAAATCATGCAATACACGGTTCATAAGAGAAAAATTTGAACTTAAAAACAATTTTCCCGAATACTGTTTTGCAGTAAAATCAAACCCAGAAGTAATCAATTTTGTTGAACAAAATAAAAATGCCATCGGCATCATAAGCGTTAACTGGATAAGCGATAAAGACGACACTATATCTCATGGCTTTCTTCAAAAGATAAAAGTGGTATCTGTCGGAGATGAAGCTAATACTGATGGAAGCGGAAATTTTCGCAAACCTTACCAAGGGAATATCGCCGAAGGATCTTATCCCTTAAACAGAGAAGTTTTTCTTATTAACAGAGAACCTTTTGCAGGACTTGGCACAGGCTTTGCTTCTTTTGTTGCCGGAGATGTGGGGCAGCGCATAATCCTGAAATCAGGACTGGTGCCTGCTACAATGCCGGTAAGGTTAGTTCAGATAAAAAAATGACAGATGTAAAATTCAATTTATGATTACAAAAAAGGCATAAGTTATAAGGCATAAGGCACCTGCTGCCGGTAGGCAGGTGAGCGAAATCCTTACTCCTTTATTTCCCTATACCTTTATTCTTCATTCCTTCAAAAATAAAATATATAAATTTAGATATTCTAATAAATATAAGGAGAAAATAAAATGTTACGAACTTTAAGAATTATCGGATGTTTAACAGCGCTTGTTTTAATATCTATCCCTTCATCTTTTGCACAGGATGACCTGAAAAGTGCAATAAAATTAACTGAAAGCGAACAATTTGAGACAGCCCGTAAATCCTTTGATGCTTTAATCGCAAAAGAACCGAATAATGGCGATAATTATTATTACTATGGATTATGCTGGATCAGGCAGTTCATGGTTGATAGCATGTCTGTTACATTAAAAGAAGTTGCAGATCCTGCTTTACTGAACTTTAATAAAGGTATTGAAAAAGATCCTGCAAATCCACTGAATTATATAGGTTCTGGCAGGGTAAAAATTTTGCTTGGGAAATATGCCGATGCATCAAAAGACTTCCAGAAAGCTAAAGACTTAATGCCGCTTCGCGGGATGAATTATAAAAAATCCGCCACTGTTCCTCCCGCTAAACAAGCTCTTGCTTATGCAAAAATTGCCGAGGCTATGTTAAAATCGCCTGATAAGAAAAAAGAAGAATTACTCGACATTATTGAAAATGCTGTTGAACGTGATGCTAATGTTTCAGAAGTTTATTTAATAAAAGGTGATATTTATCTTGAATATAATGATGGCTCTAACGCTATCATTGCTTACAATAAAGCCAATGATCTGGATCCCCTTTCATGCAAGGCAATGGTAAAAATAGGACAATTGTGGGTAAGAGGAAAAGCTTATACCGATGCTTTGGGTTACTATAAAGATGCTATAAAAATCGATTCTGCCTTTGCCCCTGCTTACCGCGAACGCGCTGAATTATACGGACTGGCGGGACAATGGGAAAATGCAATCAAAGACTATCAGAAATTCCTAGATCTTTCAGGGAAAAATACTTATGCAAAAGTTAGATATGCTTCATTCCTGTTCATGGCTAAGAAGTACGAAGAAGCTTTATCTGTTATTAATGAAGTATTGGCAACCGACCAGAGTTATACTGTTTTGTACAGGATTGCAGGATATTCTTACTACGAAACAGCTAAATATCCGGAAGGATTAAAATCAATTGAAACTTTTTTCAAAGAATCTAAACCAGAGAAAATTATTGTATCCGATTACGTGTACTGGGGCGACCTGCTAGTTAAAACAAATGACGACAAACTTGCTATTGAAAAATATCAGAAAGCTTATGAAATTGATAGCACAAATTGTGACCTTCTTTCAAAAATGGCAAAATCATATACAAAAATTAAAGACTATCCTAATTCCATTATTATATATGAAAAAAAACTAAATAAAAATTGCATTACCCTTAACGATTATTATGAAATGGGGAAAAATTACTATAATTTACAGCAATGGGAAAAAGCTGATACTGCTTTCGGTACAGTGTTAGCTAAAAAACCTGACTTTTATAATGCAATTAATTATCGAGCTAAAGTAAATATCAATATTGACACTTTATATAAATTAGGCTCTACAGCAAAATATTATGAAATGCTAATCCCTCTAGCACTTAAAGACTCAGTAAAAAATATTAAAGATATTTATACGGCTTATGATTATTTGAGGTTTTATTATTATAAGCAGTATCTCATTAATAAAAAATGCGAGGATGCAAAAAAGTCTATTGCATTTTGTGAAAAAATATTAGCAATTGATCCAAAAGACCAAAAAGCATTAGATACCAGGACAACTTTAAAAACAAAATGTCCAAATTAAATTAAAGAAAACTATTTAAAACAAAAAAAGGAGGGAAATTCTCTCCTTTTTGTTTTTGCCGTTACCTTATACTATTGTACCGAAAACTTTCTAAAAACGGCCTTTAAGTGATTTCAAGTATTTCCAATATTATTTTGTATATATTTTTGTATA
>CAINEZ010000498.1 GCA_903847905.1 uncultured Bacteroidota bacterium | reverse complement strand
ATTGAAAAATGGTTTAAAATTAAACCGGAAATATTTTTACAAAAACCTGATGAATTTAAAAATAAAGTTTTATCTTTGCTATTAATTAATACAAGTTGTCATAAACAACCTTGTGAAACTTAACAATAATGAATTAATGCTGTTGGACAGGAATGCATTATATACCTTCAGTACAAGAAGAGGAGCGGTTGAACAGGACACTATTTTTAAAACTATCAGGCAGTGGTTGGGCACAAGCCCTGTAAATCTTACATTAAAAAAGGTGGAAGCAGGTTTTGTATATGATACCGTTCAATGTTATACCGATAGCCTTCATTTTACTACGGAAATTACAGGAGGATTAAAGCCATACACATATCACTGGAATTTCGGCAACGACAGCATAGCCACCGATGCCAACCCTTCCATGCTTTACAATTCTGCAGGCACCTATAATGTTATGCTTATAGTAACAGATAACACAGGCTGTTCAGATACAGATAATGTATTTATTACTGTTAATGCAATACCATTGATTTGCGGAACGCCTATCGGTGATACTTCCATTTGCATAAATGCAGCAAATACAATATATACAACAACTGGGGCGACATATTCAACATACTATTCATGGGAAATAAATCCTTCGTCTGCCGGATTTATTATCAACAATGATACTTCGGCAACCGTTGATTGGGATAGTTTGTTTTCGGGAACCGCCACAATCAAGGTTCAGGGAATGAGTAGCTGTGGCGACGGCCCTGTTTCCGATTCATTAAATATTTATGTGATCCCATTACTTGCCACGCCCGGAACAATCAGCGGAACAGACACGATTTGCCCCGGGTTAACAGGTCAAACATATAGTATAAGCTCTGTTACAAATGCTACAACCTATTCATGGTCAGTTCCAATAGGATGGACAATTACAGCAGGAGCAGGAACCACTTATATAACGGTAACTACGGGTAGTGCAGGACAAAATGGAAAAATCTCTGTAACAGCCGGTAATAGTTGCGGAACAAGTTCTGCTGATAGCTTAGCAGTTACAGTAAGTCCCGCAACACCTGCCACACCCGGAGCAATCAGCGGCACGGCTACGCAATGCCCTGGATTAACAGGTCAAACATATAGTATAAGCACAGTTACAAATGCTACCACTTACACATGGTCAGTTCCAATAGGATGGACAATTACAGCAGGGGCGGGAACTACTTCTATAACAGTTACAACAGGTAGTTCAGGACAAAACGGAAATATCACGGTAACAGCAGGTAATAGTTGCGGAACAAGCTCTGCAAGCAGTTTAGCGGTTACAGTAAACCCTGCAATATCTGCCACACCAGAAACAATCAGCGGGACAGCATCGCAATGCCCCGGATTATCAGGTCAAACATATAGTATAAGTGCTGTTACAGATGCTACCACTTATACATGGTCAGTTCCGACAGGCTGGACAATTACAGACGGGACGGGAACTACTTCTATAACAGTTACAACAGGTTCAGCAGGTCAAAACGGTAACATCACAGTAACAGCTGGTAATAGTTGCGGAACAAGTTCTGCAAGCAGTTTAGCGGTTACGCTGGTTACCTGCGGGCCTACCTGCGGTTCACAAGTATGGGCAGCCGCTAATGAAAATAAAGGGACTTTTGTAACCAAATATAATAACCAAAGCAATAACAATCTTGTAGAAAAATACTGCCTTAATGATGTAGAAGCTAACTGCGCTACTTACGGCGGTTTATATCGATGGGCAGAGATGATGCAGGTAAGTTATGTTTATAATAGCGGTAATCTTTATCCTAATACTTATACTTGCGATCCTTGCTCTCCAACAAGTTCGCCGGTAGGTATGCAGGGTATATGCGATGCCGGTTACCATATTCCTTCTGATAAAGAATGGAGCCGTTATGAACATTGCATTGAAAGCACTATAACTCCCACGGGTAGCACCTCTCTTACAACCTTCCAAACAACGTTGGGGGATCGCGGTACCAATAGCAATGCGGGTACTGGCGCCAAGATGAAAGGTTATTCTTCTGCATGGCCAACTTATTGGACAGGCACCAATACCAGTGGTTTCGATGCGTTGCCTACGGGTTATCTTGAGGCAGGATCATCATATTTTTCAGGATGGACGTATTTAACCGTGAGTACTTGTTTCTGGACGGGTGCGCAAGACGATTCGAATATGTCGTTGTATCGCGCTTTAAGCACAAATAAAAACACTTCGTATCGCTGGCTTACTACGAAGACGCACGGGTTTTCTGTTCGCTGTCTTAAAGATTAAGTGTATTAATTTACTCTGTAAAATAGGATGTGAAATTATAAAGAGGGGAAATGGAGAGGTGCACTCTTTCCCCTCTTTATTATAAATAAATTGGTTATTATAAATATGTGAGCCGAAGCGTAGAGCAAAGCTAAAAGTACGTAGAATAAAAGATATCTCAATTCAAAATAATAGTTGAATTAAGACAAATTTATTAAAATCAATTAGAAAAGATATTTAATAATTATTTTAAAACATTGAAAAATGAAGACATTAAAACACATTATTTTATTTTCTCTTTGTATTGCTTGGGTTACGGCTATTTCGCAAACTCACACACTTAATGCAAAAGTTGAAGGTTTATTTCAAAATACTGTTTATTTGGCAAATTACCTGGGAGATAAAAATACTGTGCTCGACTCCGTATTGCTAGATAATAAAGGAGCTTTCCAATTTAAGCTGAAGGATAATTATAAGCAGGGATTGTATAAAATCATTCTTGGGAAAAGCCAGAATCCTCAATCCTATAACAATGATGAAATATTTATAAATATTATTTACAATAAAGAAAATATTGAATTTGTTACTTATTTCGAAGCTCCTGTTGATAGTATGAGAATTATTTTATCGGATGAAAACAAAATTTATTTCGATTTCTTACAAAAGGAAAAAAAGATTAACACACAACTTGAAATATTATCGCAACTTCCTTCATATTTCCCCAAGCAAGATGAATTTTATCCTGAAATAGAAAAACGTTATACTGATATTCAGGAGCAATATCAAAATTATTTTTCAGGGATAATAAAAAATAGTCCAAACAAATTCGTCGCTCATTTAATAAAATCTGTTCGGTATCCATTGCTGGATTTTAACCTATCGGATGAAGCAAAGCATCAATATATAAAACAACATTTTTTGGATAATATCGATTTTACTGATACATTATTAATATACTCTGATTTATTTACTTCAAAAGCGGTTGCATATATAAAACTATATGGTAAACAAGGTTTAACAAAAGAACAACAAGAACTGGAATTCATTAAAGCCATTGATACTTTAATGTTAAAATCACGCCTGAACAATAGGATAAACACTCAAATAAAAGATTATTTAATAAAAGGATTTGAGTTGCTTGATATGAATAAAGCTCTTGAATATATTTCCGAACATTATATGGAGGAAAATTCCTGCCAGGATGAGCGATATTCTTCTACCCTTAAGATACGAATAGAAGGTTATAAAAAGCTAACAACTGGAACTATAGCGCCGGAAATAATCTTTACTGATGAAAATAATAAATACTTTAAATTATCTGAATTAAAATCGACTTATACTTTAATTATATTCTGGGCATCATGGTGTCCTCATTGCGAAGAAACGATGCCTGTACTAAAAAAAATAGTTGAACAACAAAAAGAAAAAAAACTTAAAGTTGTTGCAATTTCAATAGATACAAATAAAACAGAATATAATAATGCCATACAAAAAGGTAATTATCCATTTATTAATTATTGTGATACAAACGGATGGAATGGTAAGGCAGCCCAAGACTATTATTTATATGCAACACCAACAATGTTTTTGTTAGACAAAGATGAAAAGATCATCGCAAAACCCACTACAGTGGGCGAATTAAAAGAACAATTTCAGTTGGTTGGGATAATTTCTAATTAATAATTTATTTCACTATTATCCAACTTAATTACAGAATCAAACAATTATCGGAATAATCAATAGGAAATTAATCATTCTATCTAAATTTTATTTTAACACCCCCTCAAACTTGAATTATATTACCGTTAACTTTTATTTCGCCACCGTTTATTGATTCGATGTTTTGTTGAGACCCCATTATTATATAAAGTACATTAATTATTTACACATTTCTTGATTACTGGCATAAAATATAGGCTATGTTAGAAAATGTTGATTGTGAAATTATTTATTAGACTCAATATAATATTATTGTGAAGACTTCACAATAGTGTGTTTCCAAACGAAAATAATTAGAAAAAATCTTAAAAAAAATCACGGAAATAATTACTTTAATGCAACCATTTGATAAAACTTGGTCTTAATTATGACATTCGATTATAGAAATAATTACTTTAACACAACTATTTGGTCGTATTTAGCGTCTTTAATTAAATTTGATTTTGTTTTTTAAATACTCATCTTATGAAAAAGATCTTAATTTCGGTATTACTATTCCTTCTTGTTTTTCAGGCTTGCTTTGCCGATAAACTAACATTCACCTTTAATTTCAATGATCCTGTTCTTAAAAAGAATGAAAAAGGCTATACTGAAATTAAATTTACCGATTGTTGGAATTATGGAAGGGAAGGAACTCCTTCATTGCCCCTATACGGTGCAAAAATTCTGTTGCCGCAAAATCAAGAAATCAGCAGCATAAAAATTATCTATGCAAACTATTCCAGGATGATTTACGGTATTGTTATTAACCCGGCGGGCAAAATGACACCTATTTCCAAACCCGACAAAAATTACATTGTCGTTCCCAATGTCGATATTTATAGATCCCAAAGCCCATATCCCGAAAATATTATCGGCAAGGGGAACACACAATTCCTCTCCGGCCATTCTATAGGTTTGTTCACAATTTGCCCTGTGATATATCTTCCATTCGACAGTACAGTAAAATTTCTGCAGGAGATCAAAATTGAAATTGAAACAAAAATCACAGATGCGGCTATTAAGTCATCAAAATTTTTAAGAAATTCGGATGCAATTGAAAAGCGTATCAATAAGCTTGTTCACAACCCTGAAGATATAGCTGAATATAGTTATCCAAAAACTGTTCTTGGCGAATACGACCTGCTTCTTATTTCCAATAATGCACTGTTACCTTATTTTGACGATTATGTTAATTTTAAAACCTCCACAGGATATTCAATAAAAACAATATCTGTTGAAGATATTTACAATCAATATACAGGCTCCGATGACCAGGAAAAAATCAGGAACTGCATTATTGACTATTACCAGAACAAAGGAATTAATTATGTGATTCTCGGAGGTGATGCCGATCCTAATAACCCGACAGATAGAATTATTCCTCACCGCGGGTTGACGGTTACCGATGCATATAGCTATTATGATTACGATATTCCATCGGACGAATATTATTCATGTCTTGATGGAAATTGGAATAACAATGGTAACTCATCTTGGGGAGAACCCGGAGAGTTTGATCTTATGGCAGAGGTAAGCATTGGTAGGATTTGCGTGGATAACAGCGCTGAAATATTAAACCAAACCCACAAACTTTTTATGTACCAGGATGAACCTGTAATTTCAGATATTGAGAAAACACTGATGATAGGGGAGGATCTGTACTGGACCATGTGGGGAAGTGATTTTATGCAGGAATTAGTAACCGGAAGTTCAAATTACGGTTACACAACCATTGGTATTTCTGCAAATCAAACAATTAATACTTTGTATGAAACTCTTAGTTATAGCATTAATCCTGAGGATATTTACAATCAATTCAATAATGTGGGCGCAAACCTTATCAATCATCTGGGGCATGCTAATACCGATTACAGTATGAAACTTTATAATTCAGATATCACATCTGTAAATTTTCAGAACGATGGAATTACACGCGGATTTCCTATTGTTTACACACAGGGATGTTATTCCGGAGCCTTTGATAACAGGGATGATGCAGGTTCATATTATACCGATGATTGCTATGCTGAAAATATTACCACATTTGCAACAGGTGAAGTGGCAAGCATTGCAAATTCACGTTACGGATGGGGCGATGGTGAAGGTACTGACGGAGCTTCACAGCATTTCCACCGGCAGTTTATTGATGCTATCTTTGGTGAGAACATAACTCAGATAGGTGATGCCAATAGGGATTCGAAGGATGATAATGTTGTTTACAGCGATACCAATAGCGTTATTAGGTGGTGCGATTATGAAACCACATTGTTTGGCGATCCCACCATGGATATCTGGACTGCTGTCCCTACTCCCATTGTTGCTGCTTATCCATCAACTGTGATTTTTGGAGCTGCTGATATTACCTTCCAAACAGATGCTCCAAATGCAAGAATCGGATTGATGCAGGATGGTATTTTGATTGGAAGAGCTATTACCGATGCGAGTGGAAATGCAATAGTTACATTAGTTTCAAACATTTCATCTGTTGATACAATTTTTGTTTCTATAATAGCTCATAACAGGACACGCCATAAAGATTATATTACCGTTGTGTCCCCCACAGGACCTTTTGTTGTAAGAAATACTTATACAATTAATGATATTACAGGTAACAATAATGGCCTTGCCGATTACGGAGAAAACATCAACCTATCGGTTACCATGAAAAATATTGGAATTGCTTCGGCTGATAGTGTAAATGTTTTCCTTAGTACAAGCGATTCCTATGTTACCATAACTGACAGCACAGAATTTTATGGAGATATTCTTTCCAACAGCCTTGCATTTGTCGCCAATGGATATGCATTTACTGTTAACGATTTAATTCCTGATAACCATAATGTGTTATTTAAAGTTAGGGCTACCGATGGTGATACAAACTGGTTAGGAAGTTTTATTATTAGCTTGAAAGCTCCGGTATTGCATGCCGGCGGAATAATTATTTCTGATCCTTCGGGCAATAACAACGGTCGTCTTGACCCGGGTGAAACAGCGGATATTATTATTTCCGCAAATAATACCGGACACAGCGATGCATTGAATACCATCGGAACACTTATGTCTTCAAGTCCTTACATTACAATTAATACAGCGAGCAGTAATTTAAATACTATAGCTTCTATGTCGTCTGCCAATGCAACATTTAATATTACAGTATCTCCGACTACTCCTATTGCATCAATCGTTGATTTTAATTTCACTGCTACAGCGGGTGATTATTCTACACAGAAAACTTATTATAAAATAGTTGGACTTGCTGAAGAAGATTGGGAAACAGGCGATTTTACTAAAATGATGTGGAATACTTCCGGTGATGCACCATGGATTATCACCAATGTTGATCCATATGATGGTGTTTATTCTGCCAAATCGGGTATCATTAACGATTCTCAGCAATCGGTACTGGAACTTTTATATTCCAATATCCCTACAAACGACAGTGTTTCCTTTTACAAAAAAGTTTCTTCCGAACTGAATTGGGATTTTCTGCAATTTTATATTGATAGTTCTTTAATAGGGCAGTGGTCTGGAGAAATGGACTGGGCAAGGGTAAGCTATCCGCTTACTTCGGGGACACATACTCTAAAATGGGTATATGTGAAAGATGGAGCTGTTTCTGAGGGTAGCGATTGTGCCTGGATTGACGACATTGTTCTTCCTCCTCAGATTAAGGTTCACAAAGATGCATGGCTCTATGCTATAACATCACCTGTGTCGGCAATTAATCTTACCAATACTGAAATAGTAACGGTATCAATAAAAAATGTGGGTGATAGCGCCATTTCGAATATTCCTGTAAGTTATACCATCAATGGTGGAAGTCCTGTTACCGAAATATACAATGGTACAATAAATCCTAACAGCATTTATAATTATACATTTTCTGTCATTGCAGATTTATCGGTTATCGGCGCATATCAAATTGTAGCATATACTTCCCTGCCAGGTGATACAATTAGCTCAAACGACACTTTAAATGTTGTTGTTGAAAATTTGCCCAAAGCGTATTGCGAACCCGCCTCCATATGTAATTATGGCGTTTATATTATAAATTTCATACTGCATGACCTTAATCACTATGATTCTATAGGTTGTGCTGGCAACGGCTATAGCGATTATACAAACAGGATTTCAAATCTCCTACCCGGACACAAATATGAATTGCAGGCATCTGTAGGGTATAATAATGAAATGCTTTCAGTCTGGATAGATTTTAATGACAACTATATTTTTGAAACATCAGAATTATTACTTGCCGATATGAACATCGCCTCGTCTTATACTATGACAAGCGATTCCATTGAAATACCTGCGGACGCTAATACAGGGAGGCATCGTATGAGGGTGAGAATACACTGGCAAAATTCCAGCGCCGATCCCTGCACCGCATTCGACTATGGCGAAACACTCGATTACCTTGCAAACATAATAAATGATGCCGGAATAAATGAACAAAAAATAGATAATCAGATAAGCATTTTCCCCAATCCTTCTGATGGTATTATAAATATTATGTATTCAGATATAAAAGAAAATAAAAAAATCAGGTTATACAATATTCAGGGACAAATAATTTATGAGGATATTAGCCTCTGGCCTTTATCGGGAATTAAACAAATTGACATTTCCAAACAATCAAAAGGAGTGTATTATCTGGAGATTTTCAATGATGAATCCCGTAATTCATATAAGGTGATAAAAATTTAAGTTTAGGTCATCATACTTTCTTTGATTTATTTCCTGCAGAATAGCCGCACCATTGATGCGGCTATTTTTTACTTCATCAGAAGTTATCACAAAATTATTCAGTATAAAAAAATGAATTCCAATAATTCAATTTTTTTATAACTTTACCACTTTCTAAATAATTTTTAAGATGCCGATTTTAGGATCCATAATCAAAAGCGCCATAGACCTTAGAAGCAAGATTCCTTTTGATTCTTTGAAGCCTAAATCATTCACTGCCCAAAAACGTACTCTGAAAAGATTATTAAGGAAATCAAGTATTACAGCATTCGGCGAACATTATAATTTCTCGGATATCCTGAAAGAAAAAGACATTATTACGGCGTTTCAAAATAAAGTGCCTATTTTTGATTACAATTCCATTTTTAAAAAATGGTGGTATCGTTCACTAAACGGAGAACCTTTTGTTTGCTGGCCGGGTAAAGTAAAATATTTTGCATTAAGTTCAGGCACTTCCGAAGCATCAAGTAAATATATTCCCATAACTAACGATATGCTTAAGTCTATTAAAAAAACAAGCATACGTCAAATTTTTTCTCTTGCACAATACGATTTCCAAAAAGATTTTTTTGAGAAAGGCATACTTATGCTTGGCGGAAGTACTCATTTGCAATACAACGGCACCTATTACGAAGGAGATCTTTCAGGAATAACAGCAGGTAATATTCCATTCTGGTTTCAACATTTTTACAAACCGGGCAAGCGTATATCAAAAGAAAGGGACTGGCAAACAAAACTGGAAGAGATAATAAAAAAAGCGCCTGATTGGGATATAGGTATTATTTGCGGGGTTCCGGCATGGATACAAATACTTTTTGAAAGAATTATAGAGCGATATAAGCTCAATAACATTCATGATATCTGGCCAAATTTTTCTATTTACGTCCATGGCGGCGTTTCGTTTTCGCCTTATCAAAAAGGTTTTGAAAAATTATTAGGGCACCCGATAACTTTTATTGAGACCTACCTTGCTTCTGAAGGTTTTATAGCTTATCAGAACAGGCCAAACACCAGTTCTATGAGCCTGGAAGTGGATAATGGATTATTTTTTGAATTTGTACTTTTTAATGATGAGAATTTCGACAACGATAATAATATCAAAAATACAGCTAACACGGTTACAATAAAAGATGTTGAGGAAGGCAAAGAATATGCATTATTGATTTCATCCTGCGGCGGCGCATGGCGGTACCTGATAGGTGATACAATTAAATTCACATCAAAAGAACGGAGCGAGATTATTATTACAGGGAGGACAAAACATTTTCTTAGTTTATGCGGCGAACATCTTTCTCAGGACAATATGAACAGAGCTGTTCAAATGCTGGAAGATGAGTTTAATATTGAAGTTCGCGAGTTTACTGTTGCCGGTATTAGACACGATTCAATGTTTGCGCATAAATGGTATATTGGTACCGATAACCAAATAGATCCCGAAATAGTTAAAGTAAAATTAGACGAGTACCTGAAAATTCTTAACGATGATTATCGCGTAGAAAGAATTGCCGCCATTAAAGAAGTTTTTGCCGAAGTACTTCCATCTGAAGTTTTTTATTCGTGGATGAAACAAATAGGAAAAGAAGGAGCTCAGAATAAATTCCCCAGGGTGCTGAAAAATGAAAAAATAAACGAATGGGAAAGCTTCCTTGCCGAAAATAAAAAAATGCAAACATAGTGTTCGCATGAAAAGTCAGCGAATTTTGAAATAATAAATTTAGATACTAGTGACTGATTGCATAAGGTTACTATATATTTGCAAACAGGTTTTGAAGCTTGGGACTTAATTTAAAAACAAGATACATTATAGTCAAACGCTACATAGTATGATCCGTGTATTTATTGAAGGTTTTATTTTGGGCTTATTAGTTTCAATTACTATAGGTCCCGCTTTTTTTACTATCATACAAACAAGTATTGACAGGGGCTTTAAATCGGCTTTTTATACAGCATTAGGAATTTTAATATGTGATTTCCTCCTCATTTTTATTTGTTATTTAGGGCTGACATCTCTTTTTCAAAAACCCGAGAATAATATATATATTGGGTTTATCGGAGGAATAATATTAATTATATATGGAACCTATACGTATTTAAAAAAGCCCGATATACTTCGCCGCAGAAGCCCTAACTACAAATCGCCACCTGTAAACACTAAGCAGTTTAAATACGTTATTAAGGGATTCTTTTTAAACATATTAAATCCTTTTATTTTTATTTTTTGGCTTACTGCCGTAGGTTGGGTATCAGCAAGAGCAGAAGAAGGAAAGCTGATGAATTATGTGATTGTGTTTTTCTCGGGTGCCTTGGTAACAATTTTTAGTTTCGATCTTTTAAAAAGCTTTATTGGTAATAAAATTAAAAGGTATTTGCGGCCACGCAATCAACTTTGGATAAACCGTATTGTAGGTATTTCTCTTATAATCTTTGGAATTGTTTTAATGATACGTGTTATCAGAGAGTTTTAATGATCGCGTAGCCTATCCTGAAAAATGCTTTATTGATTTTTTTTATTTACAACCAAAATAATTTTTAATGTTTTTTTTAAAATGTTTTAAATTTGAGAATAAATAAATTGAGAGTATAAAGGTTACTCACCACAAAGGAGAAGCTAGAAACAATTTAGTACCAATTGTAAAATAAAAGGACAATGATGATAAGAAATAAAAAACGATGGATAATTACATTTGTGATTATTTCTTTCTTAGTGACGACTTGCAGAAAAAACCAGAATATAACAGACAAATAAAAACAAATTCACTAACTAATAAAAAAGGAGGACAAAAATGCGCTACAAAAAAGTAATATTATGCGCCTTACTTTTGTTAGGCATAGGACTGACAGGCATAAAAGCTCAAAGCATGTATGTTAAGGAACATAGTGGAATACAAACTCCTTATACATTAAGCAGCATTAAAAAATTAACATTTGCAGGTGCAAACATGACAGTTAATAAAGCAAGTGGGAGTGATGATAGCTATGTATTAAGCGAAATTCAATACCTGAGTTTTACTGACTTCACAACTGATGTTCCATTATATGACAAACAGGAAAATAGCACTATTAATCTCTATCCTAATCCCGTAATTGATCAATTACAGATAAGTTATGAAACGCTAAAGGAAGGAAACGCTAAGGTAGAAATTGTTGATGTACAAGGCAAGGTTTTATACCAACAAACCATGATCAGCCAAAACCTGCCTACCGGACAGGCAGGCGGGACTAATCATGCAGTAATCCCTGTGTCGCAATTGTCAAAAGGGCTATATGTCTGTCTTTTACAAAGTGACGATAAAATTGAAATCATTAAATTTTTAAAAAACTAAAATAAAGGAGGAAATAAAATGAGAACAATAGTTACAATAATTTTAGCATTATTTTTAACAGGCAATATAGCCAAAGCCCAGGACACTTTGTATATATACAAATCAGGGGCAGTAGTATATAAAAGGGCTGTAGCCCAAATCGACAGTATTATTTTTTACCAGGCAAGTCCAGGCTCGTTCACTTGTGGAACAAGCATCCTTACAGATAGCAGGGACGGCAAAACATATAATACAGTTTTAATAGGCACCCAATGCTGGATGGCGCAGAACCTGAATTATAGCACAAGCGGCGTTTACACCCCTCTCGCAACAGGACAAGGAGCGGCAGGAATACAAAAGTATTGCTATGATAATTTAGAATCTAACTGCGACATTTATGGCGGATTATACGAGTGGACAGAAATGATGAATGGCTCCGCCAGTTGCAATGGCACGGGTTCTTCACAACCTGCCTGTACCAATCCCGTACAAGGTATTTGCCCTTCCGGCTGGCATATCCCAAGTCATTATGAATGGACATTATTAGAAAAAAATGTTGGCAGTAACCCGGGCGCTTTCCCTTACGATATTACAACAACCGGCTGGCTTGGAACAGACGAAGGAAGTAATTTAAAGGAATCCGGCACAGCACATTGGCAATTAAGTAACACTGGTACCAATACCAGCGGTTTTACAGCGTTGCCCGGGGGCTACAGTTGGTCTGGGACGTTTTATGCTCTTGGTAGTAACGGCCATTTTTGGACTTCTACGGAGAACGCTTCCTATAATGCATGGATGCGCTATTTGTATTTTGCCAACGCCCCTGCATACAGGGACAACCTTTACGACAAGGCTTTCGGGCAATCGGTGCGCTGCGTAAAGAACAATTGATTTATTTAAAGATTTGATATGCAATAAAACTGTTTTGTTTTTTTTGAAGAATAAAACAAAACAATTTTGTGGTCAATCAGCCTCAATATAACTCATTAAAATAGGTTGGAGGAAAGATACCTATATCCTGTAAATAATTATTGCAAGAATAATATTTCCTGAGTTCGGACAATTAGTGCGGTAGTAAATTCCATTCTTTGATCAGCGCAGCAACTGGGCTTTGTAAAATTTTTTTCGTAGGAGAACGAAAAACAAAAATTTCTTTTGTTAATGAATCTTGAATATGAGATTCTGACTTTACGAATTTTATAAAGAGGTTCTTGTGATGCCTATTTTATATTCTTTTTTTAAAATGACATCTGTGATTTTTTCATAATCATAGCCGTTGTTCACAAAATCAATATTATTTGTATCAATTATAAGAATACGCGTATTCTGTTGCGATTTGATAAAATCAAGATAGCCCTCCTGAATTTTAACGAGGTATTCTTTTTCTATATCCTGTTCATAGGCACGGCCTCTATTTATAATATTTTTTTTCAGGTTAT
>CAINEZ010000497.1 GCA_903847905.1 uncultured Bacteroidota bacterium | reverse complement strand
TTGATAAAACTTAATATAAACACGGGGAAGAAACTTCCGAAAGAAAACTCAGGTAAAGCAGCAAATGATATCAGTGAAGATGTGATTCTGGAAGGAGTTGTCTATGGAGATCGCAAGATGTTGGATCAGTATGTGGCAAAGCTGGAGAACTCCCCTATATTAAATCAGGTATCTGTTCAGAAAAGTAGTATTGCAACTATAAAAAAAGTAGAAGTTCTTTACTTTACATTAAGTGCTAAAATAGGTTAGCGAAGATGAATAAAATTAATTTGAATATTCCAGAAACAACCATTAAGTACCTTATATTTTGCGGTGCGATAATTGCAATTTTTATTGTTGTGGGATTATTTCCCTTGAATCGATATAATATTTATCAGGCAGGAGAAATTAAAAAAACGAAGGATCAGATTGAAGCTCGAAAGGGTAATATACCTGTCTATGCAAATTTGCAAAAAGAAATGGAAATTAAAGATGTATACATTTTACCCAATCCAAAGAAAACAATTATTTCTCGTGAAGAAGCTGCAAAGTTTTCAAATATTTTTAAGAACTTAGCCGGTAAATCAGGGTTAGTGGCAGTATCTATTACGCCGGATTCGAGCAATTCGACCGCTTCTTCAAAGTTCATTTTGCAAAATGCCGTGGTAAAAGGTAATTTCACGAATTTCAGGAAAATGTTAATCGCGCTTTCGGCAATTCCCTATCTGGATAGAGTTGATGATATTCGAATCTCGCAACGCGCTGATTCCATGGAATATAGAATACAAATTTGGCTCACCGTAGGCACATGATTAGCAGAAGGTATATATGGATAAGCTAAAAACAAGAGAAAAAATAATCGTAGTTATTGCAGCTTTAGGTGTGCTTTATGCGGGATATGTATATTTCATTGAGCCTGCAATTAAAAAAGCTAAAATCAAAGACTCGAAACAGGAAATCAGCACTCCGGTGAGCATTGTAAAAAATGATTTAATAAAAGATGCTGATGCCCCAATGGGTAAGTATGTAATAGCAAGAGCTGAAACTGATTGGAAAAAAAATCCATTTGTGGATAGAAACTCAAGCTCATATAAAGAGTGGGCCTCAATACAAAGAGCGGCAGCAGCAGGCAGTAGTGGTGTTGCGGGAAAAATAATTTATTCCGGGTATGTTGATGCCGGAAGGAAAAAAATAGCAATTATAGATGGTTTTGAATATCAGGCAGGGGATCAATTAGAAATGGAAGGTTATATATTAAAACAAGTTACACCTTCCCAAGTTTTGATTTTAAATAAAAATACGGGAATTGAAGTTGACATTCCTATATCGGAATAAAATTCCGCATTGGAGGTTATAGCCTTGAAATGCTTTGCAAGGGTAAATAAAGTTATGAAGTTGGTTTTGGGCGTTATTGCACTGATGTTCTTAATCAGTTGTTCCAGCGACCTAAAAAGCAGTAAGAAAGATCCCATTTTTGAAAAATGGGGTGTTGTGGCTGAGAATTCTAAAGGTAACTCACCTGCTGCCGAACCCAAAAATATTAATATTGCCGATTTAACGGCAAAACAGGTTAATGCTGCAGCTCTTGCTGAAGCAAGCGTTAGGAAACTGCCTTCCACCCCAATTACGCTAATCATGCGCCAGGCTGAACTAAAAGCTGTGCTAAGGGCAATGGCCAAGTCTGTTAATATAAATCTAATGTTAAAAAATGAGCTCAAGGGTGAAATCAGTGTTGATTTTCGCGGTGTTCCCTGGAATCAGGCATTTACTGGATTATTAAGTACTTATGGTTTAAATTATGTTTGGGAAGGTGAAATCATTCTGGTCAAGAC
>CAINEZ010000496.1 GCA_903847905.1 uncultured Bacteroidota bacterium | reverse complement strand
TATGAAAAGTTATATAAATATTTTTGCTTTTATTTTGCATGTTTCAGTTGTAATCAGTTGCCATAACAATTTTGCACAATCTATAGATTCTGTAAATGTTACTGAGAAAAAAGATACACTGAAAATATTTTGGACAAATGAAGAAGCTCTTGAATACAAGAATATCACCCCATTCTATAGGAGAGTAGATACTTCACTTACAGGTATTCAAAAATATAAATTACTGAATAATGAAAAACCTTTCACTGCTCGTTTTTCTAATTCTGGTTTTGCATACAGGGACTTAGAGTTTAATACAAAATACAATTTTGAGTTTATATCTTCTCGTCAATTTTTTAAAGATCACTTTCTTACAAACGAAAATGCCAGATATTATAATACTACCATACCTTTTACTGATGTTTTTTTTGAAATGGGTCCTAAACGCGAACAAATATTTGATATTTTGTTCACAAGAAATTTTAAAAAGAATTTAAACCTCTCTGCAGAATATAAACTTATTCATTCACCTGGAAAATATTCAAGACAAAAATCGGATGATGCTTTTGTAATACTTACAGGTAATTATTCTACTAAAAATAAACGATATTCTGTTATTGGAAATTATTTCTATAACCGGATGAAGATCCAGGAAAATGGAGGTCTTAAATTTGATTCTGTTTTTACAAATAACACTCAAAAGAGCAGAGAATTTATTTTAGTAAATTTAACAAATGCTGAAAACCGTGTTAAAGAATCAGGGTTTTATATCAGGCAATTTTATTTTTTAGGTTTTAATGGTAAAAAAGAAAATGATTCAACAAAGACTGACCTCCCATACACTGGGTTTGGAAGAATTTCTCACAATATTCTTTTTAAAAACCAATCATTTGTTTACCTAGATAATAATCCTATGTCGGGATTTTATCCTGTAGCTATGCTTGACACTTCGGCTACTCACGATTCTATTCATATCAATACAATTGAAAATACTTTAGATTGGTCAAATATAAATTTTAAAGATAAATATAATCGTCAACGTATCATTTTTCATTTATCAATCAAACACAAGTATTCTAAATTATTTGGAAATTCAACTGATACATCAGTTTTTTCTTTGATACCTCAAATAAATTTTAGAATTAAAATTTGCAAAGACCTTGAACTTTCAGCAAATAGTTTTTATTTTTTGAGAGGTTATAATAAAGGTGACCATTCTTCAACTGGTATTTTAAAATATAACTACAATAAGGATACTTTGGATGCAGAATATATAGGCATAAGGGCAGATTACTTTAAGCAGTCACCGACTTGGTTTGATCAACAATATTCTTCAAATAATTTTTTCTGGAACTATACTTTTGATCCGACCTATACAGGAAAGGCGGGTTTATTTTATAATTACAAAACTTTGAACCTGGCAGTTAACTATTTTCAAATAAGGAATTATATTTATTATGATAATTATGCCCGTCCCAAACAGTTCAATAATTATATTGAATTACTTCAGCTTGTGCTGAAGAAAGATTTCAAGTGGAAAAAATGGGAAATAGATAATAAAATACTGTATCAAAAAACATTTGGTGCAAGCCTTATCAGGTTGCCTGAAATTGAGTCTAATAATGCATTTTATTTTACTCAGAATTTTTTCAAGAATGCCCTTACCACTCAGTTTGGCTTAGAAATTACTTATATCAACAGTTATTATCCAATGGCATGGATGCCTGCAACGAAAGAGTTTTATTTGCAAAATGATTTTAAATCGGATAATTATCCTTACGTTGATCTTTTTGTGAATTTAAAGATAAAAAGGGCAAGGATATATTTTAAAATGGATCACGTAAACTCAGGACTGATGGGATATAATTATTTCCTGATCCCTCACTATCCTATGTCAGACAGGGCATTCAAATTTGGCATTTCCTGGATGTTCTATGATTAGCAGCAAATATTTTTCGGAAAAATCGATTAAGAACAGCTTTGTAATTTTTTTCTATTTGTATAGCTCGTTTTAATAACCCCGACCTGCAGGCAGGTTGGTTTGATATCACTAACCTTTTAATTGCGAGTATATCTTGCTTTTAATTTTTCAACCACTTCATAAGCTGCAGGGCAAATCGATATATTCTTCAAAGTTAGGTCAAGTAGCTGAATGAAATGTCTTCTGTCTGTATGCGGATATTCTGAACATGCCTTTGGACGAACATTGTAAATACTACAATAGTTATCATTTTCGAGAAAAGGGCAAGGAGTATCATTAAACACATAATCTTTATCATCATCAATATGAAGGTATTTTTCAGTAAACATTGAAGGACGGACTTTTAAGAACTTTGCAATTTTTTCTATATCCTTACCTGTTATGATAGGGCTTATACTTTTACAGCAATTAGCGCATTTAAGGCAATTGATATTTTTGAAAATTTCTTCATGAATTTCTTTCACAACGATATCAAGGTCTTTAGGGCGATTATTTTTCAGCAGGGAAAAGATTTTTTTATTCTCGGCTTCATTCTTTTTAGCCAATTCCCCTAGTTTTTGTATTGTTACTTTCAACGGATATATAAATATACTACAAAGTTAAAGTAATTAAAATTGCTGTGGGTGCAAATGCTCATAATAATCTGTGTCTCCATCTATTTTATCGATAACATACTTTCTCATGTGTTTTGAATACCTTGACAAGTGATAATGTAATATTGTCGAATACATTTTATTTAAGGTGAATCATAATTTATTTTTGAAACATAATTTTAAAACCATAAATTATGAAAGCACAATTATTTTTTTTAATTTTTATAACAGCAAATTTTTGTTTTGCAAATTCGCCAATTGAAAATAATGCTGTTATAAGTGGCAGTGTTTCCGGTGTAGTTATTGATAAACAAACCCAGAAACCTGTAGAATATGCTAATGTGGTTTTATATAACCAAAAAGATTCGTCGATAGTTGGAGGAATAGTAACTCCATCTGATGGCAGATTCCTATTTAAAAATATAAAAGAAGGCACATATTACCTTGGAATACAATTTATAGGGTATAAGAAAAAGATCATAAGTAATTTAACTTTAACTAAAACCACCCGTGATATAGTTCTTGAACCATTACAATTTGAGCAGTCAACGAAACAACTTAATGAAGTTTCTGTAACAGCTAATAAAAATGATGTTGAATATAAGATTGACAAAAAAGTTGTAAATGTTAGCCAGAGCCTTAACAATACGGGTGGCACAGCAGTTGACGCATTGAAAAATGTGCCTGGCGTAAATGTTGATAATGATGGAAATGTTAGTTTGAGGGGAAGTACAAGTTTTACAGTGCTTGTTGATGGAAAACCAACAGTATTGGAAGGAAGTGAAGCCCTTAAACAAATTCAGGCTTCATCTATTGATAAAATTGAAGTAATAACAAATCCATCGGCTAAATATGATGCTGAAGGTACTTCGGGCATTTTAAATATAT
>CAINEZ010000495.1 GCA_903847905.1 uncultured Bacteroidota bacterium | reverse complement strand
TTTTTGTTTTAATGCCATTTGCCAAAGAATTTAATGATATTTACCAAATTGGCATTAAAGAACCTATTAACAAATTAGGATTAAAATGCCAGCGTGTAGATGAGATTCAATATATGGGTAATATTATTGAAGAAGTATTTAATTGTATTCAAAACTCAAAACTTATCCTTGCTGATATGTCTGGACAAAATGCAAATGTATTTTATGAAGTTGGTTATGCACATGCAATAAAAAAATCAGTGATTCTTATTACAAGTAAAGTAGAAGATATCCCATTTGATTTACAATCACAAAAACATATCATTTATGGTGGTAATATTAAGTTTTTACGTGAAAAAGTTGAAGAAATTATCAAAGAATTTTTGTAATTATTTAAAAACTGACTAGCAGCAGTGTGCAAATTAGCTACAAACTTAAATATGACATGAGACATATTATTTTTATCATTCTGACTTTAACCTTGACGGTGTCGAAATCTCAGACTCCAAGTGGGACAATTACTACTCATAAATGCGAGATTCAAGACACTATTAGCAAAACATACGGAGACTTCTTAATTTCAATGACTCTTAACAAAGAATGTTACAGGTATACCGTTAAGATTACAAACCAGAAAACAAAGAAATCTCTTAATATCCCGAATCAACTTCAATGTGTTTATTTTAGTAAAGTAGAAAACGATGTTATTCTATTTGATTTTGGGACTTCTTTGACAAGATTAGAATACTTTTATGACTTGAAACAGGAAAAAATAATTGATTCTATGTGTATATGTGCATGCTGCCTTGACAGCGTTGTACGACATCCCGACAAATGTAATTTTGCATTGATATTATCTGAGAAAAAAGTTAAAGAGTTAAAACTACCCAAATGTGAAACAATACCAATGGAATTTAATGGGTACACTGAAGAAGTATATTACGACTTCCAACTAAAAAAGATTATTCATACTGGACGATATAAATGTACATAAAACAAGGCTGCCGCTAACTTTGGGCTGCAATCAGCAGCCCTTCATCATTACCTTCAATGCCGGATAGTTTGTATTTTATGATATTATGGTAATAAAAATAAAATTATGAATGCAACAAACTTATATGAAAAATTTGAAACATGACAGTCCGTCGGACAATATTACCCAATGGCAATTGAAATTAATCAAAATAATGAAGTAATCGGGAATACTGATTCTTAATAGTGAAACCTTCACTTTCAAATTGTATCTTTGTAATACTTACAAAAATCATTTTATTCATATGAATGAAAAACAAGCAAAACGCAAAGCCAACATGGTAGTGATGGCCTCGTGGCTCGCACTTTTCTGTCTATTTGGATTCCGCGCTACTTTCGCTGTTCTCAAGGTACCTATGGGCAATGATATGCACTGGTCCTCTGCCAACATCTCTATCGGCTATTCGCTCATGATGACTGTTTATGCCATCACTGCATTCCTAAGCGGAATAATAATTGACCGTTGGGGAACCAAACCTGCTTATCTGCTTGCCGCCATTTTTGGAGCTGCCGGGTTCTGGGTTACTTCCGGAGTTCATACTCTGCCATACTACTACGCCGCTTATGGAATTCTTGGCGGTATTGGTACAGGTATGTTATGGGTTTCCTCCACAGTATCTGTGCGCAAGTGGTATATTGGCAAGGACTATGCTACGATGTGGGGCTTTGCTTTCATGGGCGGGCCGATGGCGCAGATCATTCTTAGCCTGATTTGTATGTCAGTCATCCCAATATATGGATGGCGCTTTGCATGGCAGATGCTTGGTGGAATCATGCTGGTAGCTATGTTGCTTGCCGCAATCCTGGCAAAAAAGAATCCTGAAGATTATGGTGTACAACCCTTTGGGGCAATGCCGGGAGCAATCAAAGATGAATATATATGGGGAGTCAGAGAAGCATTTTCGAGCTATGCAATCTGGGCAGTCATAATCACCTTCCTCGGAAGTCTTGTCGCGGAATTTCTTATCTGGACGCAAGCGGTCAGCTATTTTATGCAGGATCTCGGTATGAGCCTCAGCAAGGCAGTGAACCTCTACTTGACGATTGGTATAGTCGGCATTTTCAGTATGCCGGTCATGGGAATTGTTGCTGACAAGATAGTGAAGAGTGTGGATCATGAAGCCAAGGGGCGTAAGATCTCACTTATTATCGGTCCATTGGTGGGCGTAGTAGCATGTGCTATGTTGCTTCAGACCGGTAAATCCATCGTCTTCGGCGTCCTTTCCTCTTTTCTCTTTGCCGTTTACTGGGCAATAATCCCTGGCGGCGTTGTGGGCTATACCGGTGCCATCTATGGTCGCAAAACACTAGGCAAAATATGGGGGCTGGCGACTCTCATATGCATGGGCATTGGACCTGCAATAGGTTCATTTCTGGGAGGTTATTTCCGGGATCTGACGGGAAGTTATAGCACTTCCATCTTGTTTGCGCTTGGCTCATTCGTAGTCTCTGCACTTGCCGCATCCAGTCTGCCTCTCGCGACCACACCGCGTCATGCACCAAAGTCTTCCTAATAAGAAGATATTTTCGAATGCAGCCTGTTAGCTTCATTAAAAAAGATTAATAAACTGTCATACGACCTAAGAATTAGAAATTTAATTCTTCAACAATTTAAAGAAAGTAAAATTGACACTGCAATATTTTCAGGCAATTTTATTCCATTCAATGATAGTGTAGTTGATAAGAATGGGAAAAATTAGTATGTTGACTGGGCTATTCTTCACTTGACTAAAGAAAAAAAGTTAAAGATATTTGACAATATCCACATTACCATTGCGAATAATTCATATATACCACTAATCTGCCTTGCTTACTGTAAAACAAGTTTGTGTTAATAATATTCCCCCCTCTTGATTCGCATTATTTATTAATTTCTTCCAGCTGCCGTTTCAATTCATCAGAATTTAATGGTATAGAAATAATTTTTTTAACTTTATCTAGTAAAAACATTGTTGGTGTAGCATACACATTATATTGCTTAGACACTTCCCCATCCCACCCTTTTAATTCTGAAAAATTCAGGAAAGATAAAAGGTTATTTTCGGCAATAAATTTTTCCCATTGTGCGCTGTCTGTATCTAAAGAAACGGCTACTGTTATAAGTTTAAGGTTACCGGGTTCGGTTTTCCTGTTAAACTCGTCGGTTACTTTCTTTATAACAGGCAATTCCTTTACGCAATGAGGGCACCATGTTGCCCAAAAGAGGAGCAGGGTGTAAGCGCTTTGTAATTGGTTCATTTTGAACGTTCCTTTTTCTATATCAAAATCGGGAGCAATACTGCCGATCTGAATATTTTTTAAAATTGTAGCCTTTTTACGTATCCAGTCAAATTGTGTGTTAATTGGTTCGCAAGTGCTTTCTTCGGTTTTTAGATAGCGGTCGTAAATTGCTAAGAGCGCAGTAAATTGTTTCTCCTTATCAAATCCTTTCAGAAGGTATTTAAGGCAAAAATCAAAATTTTCCTTATTGCTTTTTACTTTTTCAAGAAACTCTTGCGCTGCAGTCGCAAAAAGCATTTCATCTTTTACCGCTTGGCCGTATGCATCCTTTTTATTGGTTGAAAGAGTTAGAAATAAACCAATTTTTTCGGGTAGTATATTTGTTTGCAAGTAAAAGCTGTCTGCCGGATTAAAATAATCAAAGAAATGTAAAGCTATGATGCTGTCGCGCCATGGGTCGGGCTGTTTCCAATCTGGCAGGACAGACTGGTAGTAAGCGAGGGCTATTTTTGCCGCCATATTTTGTTTATTAGAACCGACAATAGTTGATAGATTCATTAACTGCATTTTTAAAGATTGCTCGGGCTGTTTCTTTTTTTGAACATTTGAAAGATCTATTATTAATTGTTCCATGGCTTTGTAACGGCTGAAATATTCATCTTCAATTTTTTTGTGAAAGGGATCGGGTAAGGGATATAGGCGCATCATTTGCACAAGAAAATAATTAGCTACATTTATTTTTTGTTGAATACGTTGAAACTCGTAAAACTGTTTGTTTACCTCGCCTGCGGCATTAGCAGAAAGTACTACCAGGCTATCGGTGGCGATATTGTAAAAAACATTAGGTTCATACAGGGTTTTGATTTCTACTGCTTGCTTATCATATAAGACGAAAAAAAACTGGTCTTTTTGAAGTTGGATCTTGTACATACCCGGACTCGCTCCCAGCTCATCTCCATGTGGAGATTTGAAAAAGACAAATTCTCCATTTTTATTCGTATGTGTTGAGTCGATTAAAAGCAAGGTATCGCCATAGCATTTGAAAAGGGAAAGGGGTTGACCGGCATAATTGGTAATGTTCCCTTTAATTAAGGCATCTTGCGCTTGAGATTGTATAAAAATAAAAAATAAAAAACAGTATGTGATAAAAAATTTCATGTGGATAGATTTTAAGTGAACGTAAGATTTAGCCCTATTAATTTATGAATTAATCAGGTTAATAATGCTCACAAAATTATCAAATCATTCCAATTAATAAAAATTCAAATAAAAAAACCTTTTTCTTTTTTCGACATTATTTGTTTATTTCGGCATTATATTTATTTTTGATAAAAATTTAAACAACTTCTAATATGAAAAAAATATTTTTATTTTCAATTTTCTCATGCTTTGTTTTATCTGTTACTAATGGGTATTCGCAGCAAGTAAAAAATTATCTTAATGCTGATGGAATGGTTTTGGCAAAAAAAATAATGGAAAATCCCCAGATAATCACTAAATACGAAGCTTACGAAGCCAACCTGAAAAAACTTGCGGCCGAAATTAAAAGCGGGGGCATGAAAACCGATACTCTTATAAATGGCAGAAGAATTATCCCTGTGGTGTTTCACATCATTCATACTTACGGTCCGGAAAACATAAGCGATGAACAAATTCAGGATGCTGTTGAAAAAATGACAATTGATTATAATAAGCTTAATACAGATACTTCTGCTACATATCCTTTATTCAAACCAAGAGCTGCAAATTGCCAGATAGAGTTCAGGCTTGCAAAAATAGACCCCAATGGACATTGTACATCCGGTATAGACAGGATTTATGATGCCCGTACTAATTTTGCATACTATTCAATAATGCATGATTATGCATGGACTCCCAGCCATTACATGAATATTTTTTGTGTAAATTACATATATCCGGAGGGCATTAACCTGCCTTCAGGCGCATTTATTGGCGGTATGTCCCCATTTCCCCCAAGCAATACACTTACACAGGCTCTCACGGGAGGCGACACTTTGGTTGATGGAGTTTTAATACGCCAGGATTGTATTGGCAGTATAGGAACAGCAACCAATTTGGGAGGCATGGGCATAAATGCAGTAAACCGCACTTTTACTCATGAATCAGGGCATTATTTTAATTTATATCATCCTTTTCAGTCATTATTAACTTCTGTTGGCATTGACGGTTGTGGATTCCCTCCCTTTATTACTACTGGTGACGAAGTTGATGATACACCTCCCGTTAGCGTTGCAACACAAAATACTTCCTTAAGCTGTTTTACGCCCGGCAGCAGAAATACCTGTTCGGCTACTGATGCAATATATGGAGGAATAGATGCGCCTGATATGACAGAAAACTACATGGATTATCAATGGGGTTATTGCACTAATATTTTTACAACAGGACAGCTTGAAAGAATAAATGCTACTATGGCAGGCGACAGGGCTAAGCTGTGGTCATATGAAAACCTTGTTGCAACAGGAGTTATTGATACAAATGTTTATTTATGTTTGCCAAAAGCTGACTTTAACTGTGATTATAAAATTATATGCGAGGGTTCGTCAATTACTTTTACAGATTATTCATACAATGGAGCTGTATCGGACAGGGAATGGACATTTGCAGGGGGTACTCCTTCATCCTCCACACAACTGAATCCAAGTGTAACTTATAATGCTGCCGGTGTTTACAATGTAAAACTTAAAGTTTCCAATTCTTCCGGAAGTGATTCAATAATTAAGCAAAGCCTTATCATTGTTAAGGATCCTGCAACAGCCCAGGATGCTCCATTTATTGAAGGATTTGAAACGAACATTAATAACTGGGTGCTGAATAACCAGAACGGGAATGCATGGGAGATTACTGATTCTGCGAAATATTCAGGAACACATTCTTTACGGGTTAGTAATTTCAGCAATAATTATCCCAACAGTATAGATGAAATAATAACTCCGTCCATTGACCTAACGGCTTTTTCGCCTGCTCCAACTTCATTACTCATGAAGTTTAAACTGGCATATACGGGAAAATTGACTACAAATCCTTTAACCAGTGTAACAGATACGATATGGGATTACCTCAAAATATTTATTTCTACCAATTGCGGAAAAACATGGACACAAAGATATTCCAAAACAGGACCATCATTGTCAACTTCAGCATTAACTAAAAATAGTTTTTTGCCGGATTCTGCTTCCGATTGGAGAGAAGATATGGTAAACCTGGGTCCATACATTTCCAACAATAATCTGAGTATTAAATTTCAATTTATCAGTGGCGGAGGCAACAATATTTATATTGACGATATCAACATTATTGCTCCTAATGGAATAGAAGAGGAACTGGGGTCATCGATATCACTGAATGTATATCCGAACCCGATGAATGAAACAGCAGAAGTTGCTTTCAACCTCCTTAAAAAGGACAAAATAAAAATTGAAATTCTCGATCTTGTCGGAAAACTTATAGATACACCTTTTAATGGCGAGCTTAATTCCGGAAAGCATTCTATAATTGTAAACAAGAGCAATATAGGAGCGGCAGGTTTTTACTTTCTTAAACTTACAGCTGGAAGCGAATCGTTTATTAAAAAAATAA
>CAINEZ010000494.1 GCA_903847905.1 uncultured Bacteroidota bacterium | reverse complement strand
TTAACCATTAAAGAGTAAAAAATGAAAAAACTTACATTATTATTTTCGCTATTTTTCGCGCTAACAACAACTCACGCTCAAAATTATTTAATCAGCTTTGCTGCAACAGGAGCTGTAACCACATTGGACAGCATAAAGGTAGAAAACCTCACTCATTTAGCATCCCTTACAATATCTGGTGGTGATGTGTTGCATTTAATTAGTTCATCAGGTATAAATGACATTACTACCAACGAAGAAATGATAAAAATAAGCCCAAATCCCATGCAAGGGCAGGCAGAAATATTGTTTTATGCAAAAGAAGCAGGCAATACACAAGTGTTGGTTTATGATATTTCGGGCAGAAAATTACTGCAAACAGATGGTAATCTTTCGCAAGGTATTCAGGAATATCATCTAAGTGGATTAAAACAAGGACAGTATTTTTTAAAAATAATCGGGGAAAACTATTTATACACTTCAAAATTAATAAGCCAGAATACTAATCAGGGCGAAGCAAAAATAGAATATGTTGGAAGCAAAAAACAGGAAACTGTTATCAGCATATTAAAAAGCACAAAAGCAACAGTAAACATGTCATATACTACCGGCGATAACTTGCTTTTTACCGGATATTCGGGTACTTACAACGCAATTGCATTAGATGTACCAACCACCAGTAAAACTATAACTTTTACTTTTAGCAGCTTTACCTGCGGTACAAGCACTGTTACCGACATAGACGGCAATACATACAACACCGTACTTATAGGCGCACAATGCTGGATGAAAGAAAACTTAAAAACTACCCGTTATTCAAATGGAACAACCATGTATGATGGAACAAGCGCCGGAGATATAACTGGAAATTACACTATAGAATATTATTTTGATTATAACAACACTCCTTCAAATACTGTAATTTATGGTAAATTATATACTTGGGCAGCAGTCTGGTCTGCCAATACTTGCCCTACCGGCTGGCATGTACCAAGTGATGGCGAATGGAATAAAATGGAAAAATATCTTGACATTACAACAGATACCACTACCACCGGCTGGGTAGGCACGGATATAGGCAATAAATTAAAAGAATCCGGTACAAGCCATTGGTCAAGTGGAAACAACGGTACTAATAGCAGTGATTTTACTGCCCTTCCGGGCGGTTATCGCTCAACCGATGGCTCGTTCTGGTATATTGGCGAAGCCGGTTACTGGTGGACGGCTCCGGCTGGCAATGATACGTACGCTTGGTTTCGCGACTTGTACCACAGCTACGCTACCGTGGACAGGTGGAGCTTCTGCGGCAGCGGCAGGGGTGACGGGCATAGCGTTAGGTGTTTGAAGGACAATTGATTCATTTGACAATTTGATTTTTTTTAACATACTTGCTTGCGGGTCGAATTTTTTTTGAAAAAAAGTTTAGAATAGATAACACTTTAAACGGAATTAAAAGATAAAAGAAAAATTGTAATTTTGCTTAGATTAAATTAACATTTCTTTATGATAGATATAAACAAACAAATAGATTATTGGGTAAACGGAGCGATAAATGATATAGAAACCGCAGAACTACTTGTAACAGGCAAAAAATATATTGAGAGTTTGTTTTTCTGTCATTTATCAATTGAAAAGATTTTTAAAGCATTAGTAGTGAAACATACAGGACGGCTTGCTCCAAAATCTCACAACCTGATTCATTTGTGTGAAATTGCTAATATAAAATTATCGGACGATAATACTTTATTCCTGCCGGTTCTGATGAAATACCAGCTTGAGGGAAGATACCCCGAGTACTTTCCCAAAGCGCCATCAAATGAAACAGTAAATGATTATCTTTGTAAAACCAAAGCCTTGTTGGAATGTCTCAAACAGATGTTATAAATATTATTCGCGCTTATTTGCTTGTTTTAAAAAAAGCAGGTATCAACATTGATAAAGCTTATCTTTATGGCAGCTATGCCCGTAACGAGGCTAATGACGAAAGTGATATTGATGTATTGTTGGTTTCGAGTTTGTTTGATACAGATGATGATTATGTTTTATCAAAGCCATGGTTATTTACCAAAAAAGTTGACTATCGTATAGAACCCCTATCAATAGGCTTAAAAAAGTTTACTACTGATGATACATCACCTATAATTGAAGTAGTACGTCAGACAGGTATTGAAATTAAAGCCTGATTCTCGATTATTCACAGTAAATCCATTCGAGATTATTAATCCTCTGAAATCAGTTTGAATTTCAAAAATGTTTTTTTGTAAAACTTCCTTAATTCATTATAACTTTGCAAGATGTTTCTTCTTAAAATAATATTATTCCCTTTTTCATTTATATACGGAAGTGTAATTGAAATCAGGAATGGTTTATATTCTGGTGGATTGATAAAATCCAATAAATATAATATTCCAATTATTTGCATAGGAAATATCAGCTATGGCGGAACTGGTAAAACACCACTTGTGGAATACCTTGTAAGGTTGTTATCTCCAAATAATAGGCTGGCAACATTAAGCCGCGGATATAAACGAAAAAGCAAAGGTTTTATAATTGCAAAAAATAATTCACTTACTGCTGAAATTGGTGATGAGCCTAAACAATTTAAAACAAAGTTTCCTGAATTAATGGTTGCTGCCTGTGAGGACAGGTGTAAGGGTGTTTCGGAAATCCTGAAATCGGATGCTGATACAAATTGTGTTTTACTTGACGATGCTTTTCAGCACCGCAGTTTAAAAGCAGGATTAAACATTCTTCTTTCCGATTATAATAATTTATATACACGCGATTTTGTTTTACCCTCCGGTACTTTGCGCGAACATAGTAGTAGCGCAAAAAGAGCTGACATTATAATTATTACCAAATGCCCGCAAGCGTTATCCCCTGAAGAAAGAAGAAAAATTTCCAATGAAATTAATCCATCTGGTAATCAGCATTTGTTCTTCAGTTATATAGAATATGATTCTTTGAAAAAAATAAATGATTTTAAATTTGAGAAAAATTTTAATTCTAAGCAAACGGTATTATTATTTTCGGGAATAGCCAATATTAAGCCTCTTGAACAATATTTTAAAGACAGGAAATATTCAGTGATTTCTTTAATCTTCAAAGATCACCATCAATATTCCATTCAGGATTTATCAAAAATCAGAAATACTTTTAATAATATTGCGGATGAAAATAAAATCATACTAACTACTGAAAAAGATATAATGAGGATAGAAACACCCGCGCAGAAAGAAATATTGACGGGCTTACCGGTTTTCTATATACCTATAAAAGCCGAATTTTTTGAACCGGATAAAGAAATGTTTAACAAAATAATAATTGATTATGTTACAAATTTTGGAAAAGATAAATGAAACTGCTGAATTTATTCAGAAGAATGTTTCTTTTAAACCTGAAATCGGGATAATACTGGGAACAGGACTTGGAGGGCTTGTGAACGAAATAGACATAAAGCATGTTCTGCCTTATGAAACAATTCCTAATTTTCCTGTCTCTACAGTTGAAGGGCATACAGGGAAACTTATATTCGGCATACTGGGAGGCAAAAAAGTAATTGCCATGCAGGGACGATTTCATTACTATGAAGGATATACTATGCAGGAGTTAACTTTTCCTGTAAGAGTTATGAAATTTTTAGGAATTGAAAAACTTTTTGTCAGCAATGCCAGCGGTGGCGTAAATCCTGATTTTGAAATAGGCGACCTTATGATTATTGTTGATCATCTAAATCTTTTGCCTGATAATCCTCTTATAGGAAAAAATTATCCTGAACTTGGTCCGCGTTTTCCCGACATGAGTGATGCTTATGACAAATCATTGGTTCAGAAAGCCATTAAAATAGCAAAAAAATTAAAGATCAAATATCAGACCGGCATATATGCTGCTGTTACTGGTCCCTGTTTTGAAACACCTGCAGAATATTTAAGAGTAAGAAATTCGGGAGCCGATGCAGTAGGTATGTCAACAGTTCCCGAAGTGATGGTTGCAAGGCACATGTCAATTCCCTGTTTTGCTATTTCTATTATAACTGATCTCGGGGTGCCGGGTAAGATTGTTGAAGTGTCGCATGCCGAGGTGATCAAAGTTGCAAATGAAGCAGAAAAGAAAATGACTTTATTAATGGAAGAACTTATTTCTTCATTATAAATTCGTTCTATGAAAAAACATCACCACAGAAGGAAAACGCCTGTCTTAAAAAACAGGTTGTCGCAAAAAGCAGGATTACCGCCTGGAACGGTTATACACGTTGGCAGAAAATATAATACCGATGTATTGATGTCGGTAATATTTTATAACCAGGAAACAGTTGAGCAGAAAGAGATAAAAGAAATTGCAGAGTGTTCTGAATTTTTGGAAAAAGATGGAATAATATGGATAAATATAATTGGGATTCACGATACCCAATTGATTGAATCTGTTGGTAAATTTTTTAATTTTCATCCTCTTGTGCTGGAAGATATTTCTAACACTGAACAAAGACCGAAGTTTGAGGAGTTTGATGATTATGTTTTCTTTACATTGAAAAACCTTGAGTATAGAAATGAACTTAAGGAAATAAGATATGAGCAAATCAGCATTGTATTCGGTAAAAATTATATCATTTCGTTCCAGGAAAAGGAAAGCGATCTTTTCAAATCAATCAGGGAGAGAATTGTGAGCGGAATCAGCAGAGCGCGGTCACGAAAAACCGACTATCTTGTTTATTTGTTAATTGACGCCACTGTTGACAGCTATTATGCTATTACAGAAAATATTGAAGAAAAAATAGAATCCGTTGAAAATAAGGTATTGACGGATGCTGTAAAAGATTCGCTTGCGGAAATTCAAAAAGTAAAAAGGGATCTTGTTATTTTGCTGAAATCAATATTCCCTTTACGCGAAGCTATAAACAAGCTGCTGCGCAGCGAAAACAAACTGATAACAGATTCTACGCGCATTTTTTTCAACAGTATTTATGATCATGCCGTACATATTATTGAATCAGTGGAATCGCAAAGAGATATTTTATCAGGGCTGATGGATATTTACCTCACCAACATAAGTAACCGCATGAATAGCGTGATGAAAGTGCTTACGGTAATAGCTACAATTTTTATTCCTATTACATTTTTTGCCGGAGTATATGGTATGAACTTCAAGGTTTTTCCGGAACTTGAATGGCAGTGGGGATATGCTTTTTTCTGGTTACTATGTTTGGCTTGTGTTACAATAATGCTTGTTTACTTTCGGAAAAAACGATGGTTATAAACAATCATATTAGGCGTATCTAAATTGAGAATATCTATATTATTCAACCCATTACAGGGTTGTTTTATACTATTGGGATTTTTTCACTGTACTTCGTACAGTGTTATTCACATTAAAGTCCTTCGGACTTATTATAAAAATAAAATAATCACGAAGTGATTAAATATGAATAACCTCCAATGAAATTGGAGGGAATAAAAAAACAAATAAAGCAACCCCAACGCGCCTGCCTCGCTGGTAGGCAGGGGTTGAAAAAATATATGCGTTTGCCCTTTGTAGCAAAATGCTTTTATTGAAATTTTAATACTTTTGTTTAAAATAATTCTAAAAAATATGAAAAAAATATTTATTTATTTTCTTCCATTGATAGCAATGGCAATATTATTAGGGTGCGGCGGAAATAAAGCCGATAAAAATAGTTTTGTGATTAAAGGAAAACTGACTAATACAAAAAAAGATTCCATTTATCTCGAAGAACTTACTTCTAAGCAAATGATAGGTGTCGATTCTGCTGTGGTTTCTGAAGAAGGCGAGTTTTATTTTAAAGTTAAACCAAAGGAAATAGGATTTTATATTTTGAAACTCCGGAAAAATAATTTTATAACCCTGTTAATTGATAATGGCGAAACAGTAGAAATAGTAGCCGATGCAAAACAATTACTTAAAACATATACTGTAAGCGGATCAAAAGGAAGTGAACTAATAAAAGAGCTTGATGATCATTTGCAACTTAATTATATTAAGGTTGATTCTCTGAGTAAAATATATAATGACAGCAAAGGAAAGCCTGATATACTTAAGATAAAAGCATCTGTAGATTCAACGTATAAAAAAATATTTTTTGATGAGAAAAATTTTCAAAAAAAATTTATTGATAAAAATACAAATTCTCTTGCTTGTATTATTGCAATTTATCGTCAGTTTGGCAGGGAACCTATTTTCAATTTTAATGTAAAAGAAGATTGTGCATATATTGAAAAGCTTGACAATGCGTTGACCACAACTTACCCTGATAATCAGCAAGCCAAAGATCTTCATGAAAGAGTTGCTAAATTAAAAAGGACGGAAGCTGAGCGTCAAATTGCAGAAAGCAAACTTGAAATAGGTGCTGAAGCTCCCGATTTTACTTTAGAAACACCTGATGGAAAATCTGTTTCTGTTTCATCATTCAAAGGAAAAATATTGCTTATTGATTTTTGGGCTTCATGGTGTGCGCCTTGCAGGGCTGAAAACCCTAAGATGGTAAAGCTTTATAAAAAATACAAGGATAAGGATTTTACAATATTAGGTGTTTCCTTCGACAGGGAAAAAGACCCATGGGTTAATGCTATCAAAGCTGATAAACTAAGCTGGACACAGGTAAGCGATTTAAAATACTGGGATTCCCCGTTAACAAAACAATATAATATACAGGCAATTCCTTATTCCGTTTTGATTGATAAGGAAGGAAAGATAATAGCAAAAGGACTTACAGGCGAATCGCTTAAAGCTAAGATTGCAGAGATTATGAAATAAAACCGTTGTATTATTGGCATATAAATATTAACTGTAAGACCGAGTAGTGTCAGGCTGAGTTTATCGAAGCCTTTTCAAGGTAATACTTCGACAGGCTAAGCCTGAAATAGTTCAATATTACACTTGATTATTTACCAGTTAGTGTTTCAATAGCACAATGCATTAAAATAAATTACTTCGGAGCTATCCTCAATAAATATAATCCCAGAACTCCAAAAATAATGTTAGGTATCCAGACAGCAACAACGGCGGGAAGGTTTCCATTGGTTGCAAAAGTTGTAGTTATCTGCATAAAAAGAATGAATGCAAAACTTAGCGTGATTCCGATACCAAGATGAATCCCTATTCCGCCTCTCACTTTTCTGCTTGATAATGAAACCCCGATAAGTGTTAAAACCACCGTTGCAAAAGGAAAAGCTATTCTTTTATGTTTCTCAACCTGGTAATAGGAAAGATTATCTGAGCCTTTAAGCTTTTCTTCACTGATATAATTATTAAGCTGCGACCAGTTCATTGTCTCGATATTGTTAGTGTTATCAAGAAAATCAGAAGATTTTAAATTAATAATAGTATCGAATTTTTTTCCGTTTTTTATTTTTTCATTAAGGCCATCAATGCTGCGGACAAAATAATTTTCGATAGACCATGAGCCTTTCAGGCTGTCCCATTTTGCACTTTCGGCTGTAAGTTTGTAATAAAGCCCTTTGTCATTAATTTTTTCTATTGAGAAATGATATGCAATGTTAGCCTCGCTGTCGTAATGTTCGGTATATACAAAGGTGCCGGGACTAATCTGCATATGAATATTCAGGTCCTTAGAATAAATAGCATTTTTAATATACAACATTTCAAATTCAAGTCTTTTCTTATTTGCATGAGGTATAATGAAATTTGAAAGTACGAAAGAGAGAGATGCAAGAAACATTGCAGAAATTATATATGGACGCAACATTCTTCTGAAGCTGATACCACTGCTGAGGATAGCAACAATCTCAGTGTTTGATGCCATTTTGGAAGTAAAAAAAATAACTGCAATAAAAGTGAAAAGAGGGCTGAATAAATTTGCAAAATACGGTATAAAGTTAAGATAATATTTAAAGATTATTTCACTAAGAGGAGCTCCTTTTTCAATGAAATCGTCAATCTTTTCGGAGATGTCAAAAACAATGACAATAATAAT
>CAINEZ010000493.1 GCA_903847905.1 uncultured Bacteroidota bacterium | reverse complement strand
TTTGATTTTTAATAATTCAACATCATATATAAGTGTTGCCCGTTTTGGGATTTTTTTCTCATCGCCAAGCAAGCCATAAGCAAGGTGCGAAGGGATAATAAATTTTGCTCTGTCCCCGACTTTTAATAAAAGAATACCTTCTTCCAGTCCGCTTATTTCACCACTTTTACCTATTAACAGTTCTTTTATGCCATCTTTAGAAGAAGAATAACAAATATCTCCGGTAATTAATCTGACTTCAAAATTGATACTGGCAACCTTTCCCTTTTCTGCTTTTTTGCCGCCACCTTTTATATATATCATATATCTCAAACCCGTTCCGGTTTTTCCCATTTTCCATCCATATCGGGTTATTAAATCGTTGATCTCTTCTTCCTCTGTTTTTACAAGCATCTTGTTTACCTTTTCCAATGGCTTTTTATATTTTATCGGATTGAAATCTTTAGTCGTTTGCTTTTCATTGTTACCACAGGACATAATAAAGAAAACAATAATTAGTATAAAATTTCTATAAGCAAAGCGGATCATTTGTAAACATTATTTGTAAGTAATAATTTTGGGTAATAATTCTTCAAATTCAGCGAGAGTTTCTTTCATATTAAGATAGCTGTTACCTCCGGCAGCATTATGATGCCCTCCGCCGGAGTAATATTTCATGGCAATATCGTTCACAGAAACACTTCCTTTCGACCGAAACGAAATTTTTATATATCCGTCTCTTTCCATAAAAAGCGCAGCCATATCAATGCCTTCGATTGATAATCCATAATTCACAACACCTTCAGTATCTCCTATTTTATAATTAAATTTAGCCATGTCCTCTTTTGTCAGGCTTATGTATGCTGTATGATATTTATAAAAAACCTTTAGTTTCTCACTCAAACAATAACCTAAAAGTCTCATCCTGTCTTCGGAGTATGTGTCATAAACTAACCGGTGGATATATTCTCCGTCAATGCCCATTTTAAAAAATTCAGCTATTATCAGGTAAGTTTTTTCATAATTACATGAATAACTGAATGAGCCTGTATCTGTAACTATTCCAACATAAAGGCATTCTGCTGCTGCTTTATTAATTAAATGTTTCTTGTTTAAGCCTGTAATAAGATCATAAATAAGTTCGGATGTTGAAGAAGTACCAGTGTTTGTAATTGCATAATCAGTATAAACAGCCGGTAAAATGTGATGATCAATCATTATCTTTACTGCTCCTGATTTTAAATAATCTTCTTCAATTCCTTCCATTCTTCTAACATCGTTAAAGTCAAGGCAAAAAATTATATCAGCATTTTTTATTTCTTCTGATACTTTTTTCTTATTATGTTTATTAACCATAATATTGCTACTATATGGCATCCATGCAAGAAAAGAAGGAAATTCATTAGGTGTAATAACGCTTACATGATGTTTTTCCTGAATTAAAATACTATATAATGCAAGCGAAGAACCTATTGCATCACCGTCAGGATTAGCATGAGTAATAATAACAATCCTCTTAGGATTTTCAATTAATTCTTTTATTATATTTATAACTTTAGCATCCAATATCATGGATTTTTAAGAAGTGCAAATTTATTAAATTAATTGTTATTTGGGGATAAATATTATCTATTTTAGCTACATCATACATTAAAACTTATAACATGACAGGCAATAAAACATTTACTATTATCAAGCCGGTTGCAGTAAGGCATGGCTATATCGGGTCAATACTGGCAAAAATTAACGAAGCAGGTTTTCGTATTTCTGCAATGAAATTCATCCACATCAGGCTGGAAGAAGCAAAAGCATTTTATGCTGCACACGAAGGAAAACCATTCTATGAAGCGCTAGTTTCATTTATGTCTTCAGGTCCAATAGTAGTTTCAATTCTTGAAAAAGAAAATGCAGTAGAAGATTACAGGAAACTTATAGGCGCTACTAACCCTGCGGATGCTGCTGAAGGCACTATCAGGAGGCTATACGGAACCAATATTCAGGCAAATGCTACTCATGGCTCTGACAGTGATGAAGCTGCTGAAGTTGAATGTAATTTCTTCTTTTCAAAATCTGAAAGATTTTGATCTTAAACAAAGTATTATTATTTAGTTCATTCAGGGGAGTATTCTGAACAGGTTTTATCTGAATAAAAAAATATTATTTTTTCAATTTTTTTTCTTGGTTTT
>CAINEZ010000492.1 GCA_903847905.1 uncultured Bacteroidota bacterium | reverse complement strand
TTTTTCTTAAAGAAACTATTCAGCATATTGATCATTTTATAGTTTTTGCATTGCTTACTTTCATTGGTCTTAGAATGATATTTGAAGCTATTAAAAGTAAGAATCTTAAACGAAAATTTAATACAAACAGCATATATGTCATGCTTTCTTTATCAGTCGCTACAAGCATTGATGCATTAGCTGTCGGATTGAGTTTTGCTTTACTGCAAATACACATCTTGTTGGCAGTTTTGATAATTGGTATTGTAACTTTTGTTATGTCGTATTTTGGTGTTCATATCGGATGGAAGCTTGGTTCTGCTATGGGAAATAAAGCAGAAATAATCGGAGGAATTATCCTTATTTGTATGGGAGCAAAAGTACTTATAGAACATTTGTATTATAATATATAGTGTGTTTTAAATTTTAATATCAATAATAAACAGGTAAATATTAATATAAAAAATTAAATGATAAGAAATAAATTGATAACAATTTTTCTGGCATTTTTGCTGAGTTCTTTTAGTGTTTTGTCGCAGATCCCTCCCGGGTATTATGATAGCGCTACAGGCCTCAGCGGGCTTTCTCTTAAAACAGCGCTTCATAATATTATAAAAAATCATACACAAGTTAGTTACAGTGATCTCTGGAGTTGCTATAATACAACAGATGTGAAACCCGATGGAAAAGTATGGGATATTTATTCCGATATTCCCGGAGGTACGCCGCCGTATGAGTTCACTTTTAGCGCTGATCAGTGTGGTTCATATAGTCAGGAAGGAGATTGTTATAATCGGGAACATTCTTTCCCTTCGAGTTGGTTTAACGATGCATCGCCGATGTACACCGATCTTTTTCATATTTATCCTACCGATGGATGGGTAAACAATAAACGCGGAAATTTGCCGCTTGGAGAAGTAGCTACTGCAACATGGACATCGCAGAACGGCAGTAAGATTGGAACTAATTCCACAGCCGGCTATTCGGGAACGGTATTCGAACCTATTGATTCTTTTAAAGGCGACCTTGCAAGAACATATTTTTATATGTCCGTAAGATATTATACTGAAGATTCCGGTTGGACGGGAAGCGATATGGTTACAGGCGCACAGCTTAATACATGGGCTGAAAACCTTTTACTGCAATGGAATGCACTTGATACGGTAAGTCAAAAAGAAATTGACAGAAATAACACTATCTATTATTCCTTTCAACACAACCGAAACCCTTTTATTGACCACCCTGAATGGATTTATTCTATATGGGGACCTGGTGCAGGGACAAAGGATATTGAAGTTTATAAAGAATTTATTAAAATATATCCTATACCTTCATTAGATCATGTTTCTATTTACTGCGGGATACATTCGATTCATTTTAGCAATGCATCACTTTATTCTATTGAAGGGAAGCTGCTTTTTGAAATAAATTGTAATAATAATACAGGTAAAATTGCAGAGATAAATATTGCTGATTACTGTGCGGGATTATACTATATAAAATTGAATTCCGATCAGGGTAGTATAACAAAGCAACTGATTATTCAAAAATAATGACAATGCGTAATACCATGTAATATCTCTGAACTTTTTATTGAATAATAGTCCGGTAAAAATTTCAAAACGTATAATTATCAATTTTTTAAAAGAAATAATTACTTGTTGAAATTGTCAATAAAATCAATGCTTTGCGTCCCCGCCTACCGGTCAGGCAGGTTTGCGTCTTTGTGTGAAATTAAAAATTAACGAACTATCGATTGAACAAATCTTACTTCTAAAATCATAAATCTAAAATGACAAAAATCCGCATCACAAAAGAATTTAGTTTCGAAATGGCTCATGCGCTTCTTGGATACGATGGAAAGTGCAGCAACATTCACGGACACTCATACCAGTTCTCCGTTACACTTATTGGTGAACCCTCTGACAATGCTTCTGATCCTAAAAATGGAATGGTTATTGATTTTGGTGATCTGAAAAACATAGTGGTTAAGGAGATTTTAGAAAAATTTGATCACGCGTTTGTTATTAATGACGCCACTCCCGATAGAGATAAATTTTCTTCCCTCCCATTTTTTAAAAAGATTATTTTTCTGCCGTATCAGCCTACATGCGAAAATATGCTTGCCGACTTTTCCGGACGCATTAATAAATCATTGCCCGGCGAAGTAAAACTGCATAGCCTGCGACTTCGTGAAACCAATAATTCTTATGCTGAATGGTTTGCAGATGATAATAAATATCCTGATTAACAAAAAAAACCCACAGGAAAAAAAAATAAACCTGTGGGGTAAAAAATCCAGATTAAAAAATAATCTAGAAAATATCTCCGAAAGTGCTTTCGTATTCGCCAGAATGTTCGCCGTATGATTTGATTTTGCTATCGGTTATCTTGTAAGTACATTTTTCGCCAACGATTTTTGAAAAAACTATAGTTGATTCTTTACCGTCTTCTTCCTGCATGATAACCTTTGCAAGGTTTTTGTCGTACTCTTCGGCATCAAGGTTTTCGTAACAAATAGGGCAGATAAAATTCACTACCTCGCCTTCTTCGAAATTATTATACGAAGGGTGCATCTTTACGCTATAATCTCCGAGTTCTGAACTTATCAGTAATAAGCCGGATTTCCCTTTTGTGGTTTTAGTCAGAAAAATAATGCTGTTTGAAACCCTCAGTTGACCTTTGCAATGAGGGCATATAAAGTTTGTCATGGGTTTTGGTTTTATTTTCAGTTTTACGTTATCAAATGTAGATATTTTTTTTTAATTAAATAATATTTTTTTTAATTCTTTTCAAAATCCAAAATACTGTGTAATTTTTTTAAAATACAGTTTTTAATATACCCCGTCAATAAAACATTTAACAGCATATATTGTTTTATCTCTTGCTTCAAGATAACCCATGTGTGCAATATCGTGTAATAGCAATGCTACAGTGTCTTTTGGCAGAGCAATTTGTTCAAGAACTTTGTCGTAAGTTATACGGGTATCTTGTTTGCCTGCAATAAAAAGAACAGGATAAGCAGCATTTTTTAAAACATCTCTTTTGTCTTTACGCTCCATCATTCCTTTCTGTGCTGCAACAATGGACTGTTTGCTCATCAAGCTTGCTTTTTCAACAAGGATATTAATTTCTTTAGCTAATGGTTTTCTGTTATCAGGAGCAAATAGATCGGGAATAAAATTCATAACAAATCCCGTATGATTTTTTTCTATTGCTTCAATGGCTCTTGCGCGGTTTATTTTTCCCTCAGGAGTGTCGGGCAAAGCAGAAGAATGAAACAATCCAAGGCCTTTTATATATTCGGGATATTTTTCTGCAAAAGCAAGCGCCACATAGCCTCCCATGGAATGGCCAATAATAACACATTCTTTAATATTTTCTTTATCAAGAACTGTTTTCACCACATCAGCCATTAACTCCATTGTATGAGCCTCTCCAATACACCCGCTGTTACCATGTCCCGGAAGATCAATGCATATTACTTTATAATCAACGCTTAGTTCGGCGGAAAAATCATCCCATATATCAATGGATTCGGTAAATCCGTGAAGCAGTACAAGAGTATCGCCCTTGCCTTCAGTTTTATAATGAATATCAGAACCGTTGTATTTGATGAAGGTTTGCATAATAATAATTACAATTAGTGTTATGTTTAATATTATTTGGCGTATATGTCATTTTGAGTTAATCGAAGAATGACTTGATAATATTGTGTTTGTTATGCTTCGACGTGAGCTTCGATAAACTCAGCCTGACATTGCTCAGCCTGACAAATGATTTATACTTTATTTTACATTAGTTATAAATTCTTTTAGCTTAAATTCCCAAATTCTTTAGCAGTCATTTCCTCAATCACTACTTTATAAGTTAGCACATTATTTATGGAAGGTATTGAATATTCAAAATTCTTTCCGGTATATTGTTGCATAATGATGTTCATAGCTTCCACTTTTTTGTCGTATTCTTCAATGAATTCAACTTTGCCGTAACATATCACACTTTTATAGCTCATTATATAACTGCATGCAACATCTTTATTCTGGGCGCTTATTTTATGTCCGGTGCTGAATACAACACAAACGCTATTATTCTTTTTAAGTATCTCAATCTTTTTCCCGCTTTGTCCTGAATGTAGATAAATACATTTATCCTTATATCCGAAATTGAATGGGAGCACATAAGGATTGTTATCCGTGTCAACCATTCCGATATAACAGCAATCCGAATTTTTGATAATCTCTTCTTTCTCGGTTTCTTTAAAAATTATTCTGTGTTTTTTTGGCATATTACTATAAATTAATTTTATAAAATAATAAACCCATGCACTTATTAATCAGTAATCGGTGTTCAGTGATCGGTAGTTTATACTTTGCACGGGGTAAATTGCTACATTTGGGTTTCAGGTAAATGGTATAAAGGTATAGGGTATAACCTACTATTTCTTATGTTTTTATACCTTATACCACTATACCTTTTTGTATTTATAAAATGCGGAAATTTATCCCGTTTTTAGTATAAACTGACTACTGGTTACTGATTACCTTTAAAAATAAAAAATTATGCTAAGCAAAGTACATTATTTTCCATCCTACTTATACCATCCGGCATACATTATATAGCTGTCAGCAATTCTATTTATCTGTCCTAGTAAAAGATTTTCATCAATAGATTTCACTTTTTTCGCAGGAACACCGGCATAAACACTACCTGATTCTACAACTGTATCTTCAAGTATCAATGCTCCTGCTGCAATTACGGTATTGCTTTCAATAACTGCATGGTCCATAATAATGGCGCCCATTCCAATTAAAACATTATCGTGTATGGTGCAGCCATGTATTACTGCATTATGAGCTATGGATACATTGTTCCTGATCACTGTTGGCGCTTTCTGATAGGTGCAGTGAACAATAGCTCCGTCCTGGATGTTTACTTTATTTCCAATACGTATGGAATGAACATCGCCCCTTACAACAGCATTGAACCATATACTACAAAAGTCGCCCATAATCACATCCCCAATTATTACAGCATTGTCAGCAAGAAAACAGTCTTTTCCGAAAACAGGCGTAAACCCTCTTAATGATTTGATGATAGCCATAAGTTTTTAATTTGTAATTTTTGGATAATTCAGAGAGAAATGAAGCCCACGGCTTTCTTTTCTATGTATAGCCATTTTAATAATAATGTATGCAATATTGATAAGATTTCGCAATTCACAAATTTTTCGGGTAAGTATAGATTTTTCGTAAATATCTTCGGTTTCCCTGAAAATGATCTCAAGCCTGTCGAGCGCTCTTTTCAATCGCAAATCTGAACGTACTATCCCGACATAATTGCTCATAATGAACTGAAGTTCTTTTAAAGTTTGTGTAATTAAAACCATTTCCTCATTAAGTACGGTGCCTTCTGCATTCCAATCAGGAATTTCATTATTAATAGTAACTGAATTGATCTTCAAAATTGAATCTTCGCTTGCCCTGTGAGCAAATACTAAAGCTTCAAGAAGAGAGTTTGATGCAAGCCTGTTTGCTCCATGCAAGCCTGTACATGCGCATTCTCCTGCGGCATATAAATTATGAATAGATGTTCTGCCAAATTCATCTGTTTTTATTCCACCGCATGAATAGTGTGCTGCCGGAACAACAGGAATCATATCTTTTGCAATATCAATTCCAATACTAAAACATTTTGCATAAATATTTGGAAAATGATTTATAAGATCGTTCTTGTTAAGATGTCTGCAATCGAGGCACACATGGTCGTCGCCACTTATCTTCATTTCGTTGTCAATTGCTCTTGCTACAATATCACGCGGAGCAAGAGATTTGCGTTTATCATATTTTTGCATAAACTCTTTTCCGTCAACAGTTTTGAGAATAGCGCCAAAGCCTCGTAAAGCTTCTGAAATAAGAAATGAAGGGCGTTCACCGGGATTGTATAGTGAAGTAGGATGGAACTGTATGAACTCCATATTTTCCACTTTCCCTTTTGCTCTATATGTCATTGCTACACCATCACCGGTTGCAATAGCAGGATTGGTAGTGGTAGAATAAACATTCCCTGATCCGCCGGTAGCCATTAATGTGAATTTTGATAGAATTGTATCAATAAGATTTGTTTCAGGATTCAGAACATACGCTCCAAAACAACTGACATCAGCCGTCTTTTTATTAACTATTTTCCCAAGATGATGCTGCGTAATAAGATTAACGGCAAAATAATTTTCGAGGATTTCAATATTAGGATGATTTTGGGCCTGCTCAATAAGTGCGCGAATAATTTCAGCTCCTGTTCCATCTTTATGATGAAGAACACGATATTCGGAATGACCTCCCTCTTTTGCCAGATCATATTTTCCTGATTCAGTTTTGTCGAAATTTGTACCCCAGTTTATAAGTTCTTTAATTCTTTCGGTTGATTCAGTAATTGTAATTCTTACAATTTTTTCATCGCAAAGACCAGCGCCGGCTGTAATAGTGTCCTGAACGTGTTTTTCATAAGTGTCGGGAGTGTACATTACTGCCGCAATGCCACCTTGCGCATACCTGGTATTTGATTCTGCGGCAGCATCTTTTGTAACTATTATCACTTTTCCATAAGGAGCGACTTTCAAAGCATAGGTCAATCCTGCAATTCCAGAACCTATTACCAAAAAATCAACTTTATATCTCATGACGTTTTCTTATAATTCAAAATTAACTAAATTTATTTCAATGGAGGAATTTTTTTGAAATAAATTAATAAATTTGTAAAAATTTGTAACATTATGAAAACAACAAGAACTTTTTTTATTGCAGCACTCTTTATAATTAACACGAGCATATTTGCTGGTAATAAAGAAAATTGGAACGACAGCCTTAAATTTTCTACTGATAAAACTTTGTCAATTAATGATAATATAATTAAGAATAAAAACATTTTCTCATTCGAAAACTTCGATAACAAGGGTAAAAGCGAACAATGGATTGATGTAGGCCTTAGGATCGCTCCCCAATCAACTTGGATGATCAACGGCAATATGATTCAGGACAAAAACATTAAGTATAAGGCTTCATTCGGTTATTTTGGCGGAGCAAAGTTGGGATTTAACTTTAACGAGGTGGTGGCAATAAATATTGAAGGTTTATACGATAGATTTAACCAGAGTTTTTCGAGCAAAATGGACAGTGTTTCATGGAAAAAGAAAACACAATTAACTTTTATTGACATTCCTGTTATTATTCGTTTTACAAACGGATGGAAATATTACGAAATAGGTGTTAATTTTCAAACTCTTAATAATGTAAAAGGTGAATTTTCATCCGACAGCAAATATACAGTTTCAGAATTTACAAACCCCACAAAAGACCAGTTTAATAAATCGAATACATCACTTATATTTGGCTGGGGAAGCGCTATTTGGGGAGCCGGAGGAATGGTGTTCACCACAGGGATAAGAATTTTTTATGGTCTTACTGATATTACAGGATCTAATTATAGAGACTTATCATATCCAAATCCCAAATATCCCGGTTATAAAGGCGATCCTGCCAAAAACGGTTTAAAATACAAAATGACTAAAAACGTATCCGCAGCATTAATGATAAGTATGGAATACGATCTGGGATATTTTATGACATCAAGTTGCCGGAGAAAACACGCATTCGTGTTCTTCTCACACTAAAAAATTATTCATAAATAAAAAAATCCCGTTGCAACGGGATTTTTTTATTTATGATTATACACAGGCAATCCTATTCGTTTCGCAATATAAAGGAAACGACCTTATTTAATATCTGGTTTAATCCGAGAAAATTATTCAGGATGAATTGCTTCTACCGGACAAACATCAGCGCAAGCGCCACAATCAGTACAAACATCCGGATCAATTTTATAGATATCACCTTCTGATATTGCTTCAACGGGACATTCATCTATGCAAGTGCCACAAGCAGTACAATCTTCATTAATTTTATAAGCCATAGTAGTATAGTTTAAGTTAGTAATTTGCTGCAAATATATTTGTATAAATGAATTTAAAGAAATTTTTTTACAATTTTTTTTAATTTTTAAGGAATCTAAATTAACTCAATATGTGAAATATTTCCTGCTATTTATTGTGTTGTTAATTAATTAACAAATAACTTTGTAGCGTTTTTATTATAAAAAAAATTACAAATATCATTATTGAGCTTAAAAAAACCCTTTAACTTCGCAAAAATTTTTAAACCTTTTTAAATATGACTGTAGATAAACATAAAGTGGTAGAACTTGAAGAAGCTGTTGTTCGGTTTGCCGGAGATTCGGGCGATGGAATGCAACTTGTTGGCAATTTGTTCGCAGATGCTGCTGCGTTATATGGAAATGAAATCGCTACATTCCCTGATTATCCTGCCGAAATCAGAGCTCCGCATAATACTGTTGCAGGAGTTTCGGGCTTCCAAGCCAGAATCAGCAATAAGATAATACATTCTTCAGGCGATCTTGCCGATGTATTAGTTGCAATGAACCCTGCTTCACTTAAAGCAAACTTGAAATGGGCAAAATCAGGCGCTACGATCATCGTTGATACTGATGCTTTCGATGAAAAAGCCATTGAAAAATCCGGGTACAAAAAAAACCCGCTTGAAGACGATACTCTTAAGAATTATTCTGTTATCAAAGCTCCGATTAATTCACTTTCATGGGAAACCATAAAGGATATGGGTTCTGATCAGAAAACAGCATATAAAGCAAGAAATGTTTTTGCGCTTGGAATTCTATATTATCTTTTTAACCGCGACTTCAAAACAACAGATGAATTTTTTGAAAAGAAATTTAAAAAGAAACCACCTCTCATTCCCATTAATAAAGCCTTGTTGAGAGCAGGATATAATTATGCCGATACAATTGAAGCTATACATTCCACTTATAAAGTACCTGCATTTAAGAAAGCTGAAAAAGGAAAATATCGTAATATTACCGGAAACATTGCTACTGCATGGGGGCTACTTGCTGCTTCTGAAAAATCAGGGAGACCTCTTTTTCTTGGCTCTTACCCTATAACACCGGCTACCGAAATATTAATGGAACTTGCCATTCACAAATCATTAGGAGCAAAAGTTTTTCAAGCCGAAGATGAAATTGCCGGAATTTGTTCGGCAATTGGCGCCAGTTATGCAGGCTCTATGGCTTGTACAAGCACTTCAGGTCCCGGTTTATCTTTAAAATCGGAAGCTATAGGATTGGCAGTTATTACGGAATTGCCTTTAGTTATTATTAATGTTCAGAGGGGAGGTCCCTCTACGGGCTTACCTACCAAATCGGAGCAGTCCGATCTTATGCAGGCTTTATATGGCAGAAACGGAGAAGGTCCTTTAATAATTGTTGCAGCAACAAGTCCTGCTGATTGTTTTTATGCTGCGTATGAAACTGCAAAATTATCTTTGGAACACATGACTCCCGCTATTTGCCTTACAGATGGTTATATCGGACAAGGATCTGAAATATTTAAAATTCCTAATGTGAAAGATCTTCCGCCAATCAATCCACCTATTGCCAAACCTAACGATCCAGGTTATCAGCCTTACAAAAGAGATGCGGAAACACTTGTAAGAAAATGGGCATTGCCCGGAACTGAAGGATTAAGACATAGAATTGGCGGATTGGAAAAATCGGATGGTATCGGTTCTGTTTCTATGGATCCTTTGAATCATCAGTTGATGTGCGAATATCGTGAAAAGAAAGTTCAAAAAATTGCAGATTTTATCCCTGAACAAAAACTTATAGGCGATGAAAATGGCGAGTTACTTGTAGTAAGCTGGGGAGGCACTTATGGTTCTGTATTCACTGCTGTTAAAGAAATGCAGGCTGAAGGGAAAAGCGTAAGCCTTGCCCATTTCAGAAATATTTGTCCTTTACCAAAAAACACAAAACAAATATTAAGCAGTTTTAAAAAGATAATTGTACCAGAATTGAATCTTGGACAGTTTGTTAAATATTTGAGAATAAACTTCCCTGAATTTGAATACAATCAATTCAATAAAATTCAGGGATTGCCATTTATGGTAAATGAATTAAAAGAACAATTTAATAAAATATTGAAGGAGAAATAAGCTATGGAAGAAAATCTAACCGTTGAAAGATCAAGAGTACCACTGTCGAAAGAAGATTTTGTCAGTGACCAGATGGTGAAATGGTGCCCAGGTTGCGGCGCACATGCTATACTATCTTCTGTTGCAAATGTTTTTCCCAAGATAGGTTATAAGAAAGAAAATTTCATGATGGTTTCGGGTATCGGGTGTTCGTCACGTTTTCCGTACTATGTAAACACTTATGGTTTTCACGGAATTCATGGACGAGCAAATCCAATTGCCACCGGAATTAAACTTTCCAATCCGCACCTGAGTGTTTGGGTTGCCACAGGCGATGGAGATTCTATGGCTATAGGAGGAAATCATTTTATTCATATCATACGCCGAAATGTGGATTTGAATATTATGCTTTTTAATAACCAGATATATGGGCTTACTAAAGGACAATATTCTCCAACAACAGCTATGGGTACAATAACTAAAACATCTCCGCAGGGAACGATAGAACATCCGTTTAATGCCGGAGAACTTGTTATGGGAGCTCAGGGCACTTTCTTTGCGAGAGTAGTGGATACTAATCCTAAATTAATGACAGAAGTAATGTTTGAAGCTGCAAAGCACGATGGGACTTCGGTTGTTGAAATATTACAAAATTGCGTTATTTTCGCTGATGGGGTTCACGACCAGATTACTGCTAAAGATGTGAGAGATGATATGCAACTTATACTGAAAAATGGCGAACCTATGATCTTTGGAAAGAAGAAAGATAAAGGTATCAGGCTTAAAGGTACAAAACTCGAGGTTGTTCAAATAGGTGTTAACAGTATTTCCGAAGACGATCTGCTTGTTCACGATCAGTATGATCAGGACCCCGGTATTCATCTGATGCTTGCTAAAATGGCTCCTCCATTATATCCTGTCGCTCTCGGCGTAATCAGGTCTGCAATGTTTTCAACTTATGATGATATGGTTGAAGAACAAATAAAAAAAGCTAAAGCTACTTCCCCGATCAAATGTGTTGACGACCTTTTGAATAGCGGTGATACATGGGAAATAAAGTAAAATTCTTAAAAGAATTAATTAGTTTTAAAAGCTTGTCTGGAAAAGACAGGCTTTTTTTATATTTTTACACATTCATTGATTTATAATGTTTCAACATTTTCAGGAATATATTATTAAGCAAAAACTATTTACAAAAAACAACGAGATTCTTGTTGCTGTAAGTGGCGGCATGGATTCCGTTTTGCTTTGTCATTTACTTGATATGGCAGGGTATTCGTTCGGAATAGCGCATTGCAATTTTCAATTAAGAGGAAAAGAATCCGATGCTGATGAAAAATTCGTTAAGCAACTTGCAAAACATTTTGATGTACCTTTTTACGTAAAAAAATTCAACACCAAGAATTATGCAAGCGATAATGGAATATCTATACAGATGGCTGCGCGTGAATTGAGATATCGCTGGTTTGAAGAAATAAGAATGAAAAATAAATACGATCTGATTGCAGTTGCGCATCATAAGGGTGATGAAGTTGAAACGTTTTTAATCAATTTGATTAGAGGAACCGGTATCGCAGGACTTCATGGAATAAATGCAAAATCAGGAAAAATAGTTCGCCCGCTTTTATTTACAGACAGGAAAAAAATTGAAGAATTTATTAAAAAGAATAAAATAAAATACAGGGAAGACAGCAGTAACAGTTCTGGTAAATATTTACGAAATAAAATAAGGCATGATCTTATTCCTTTGATAAAAGAAATGAATCCTGATATTGAAAAAACTATCAAAAGCAATATTCAGCGAGTCGGTAAAATTGAAAATATATTTCAACAATTAGTTGAAGAAAAAAAAGAAAAGATAATTACAAAAGAAAAAAATATTATAAAATTTGAAATTAAGAAACTTCTTGA
>CAINEZ010000491.1 GCA_903847905.1 uncultured Bacteroidota bacterium | reverse complement strand
TCATTATTAAATTTTTCTTTATATATAGAGTCCTCAATTATCTTATTTCTGTATTTAAATGTCAAATCAAAATCTAGTGAATTATAAATTGTAAATAATTTTGACTTATCATACTTTAAATCAATCATTATATTTTTAGCATGATTTCCATAAATGAATGAACCAGATAGCAATTTATGAAGAACTAAATCCATTTGTAAAACAAAATTCCTGACAGTGTATGTTTTTAAACCATGCTCCCAAGAGTAAACTTTTTTTCCTAAAAGTCTAGCTATAATTAAGAAAATCCATTGATTTATAGCCCATTTATGAGGATAAATTATATATTTGTCATATTTCCTGTTGAATACTAAAGGTATCAACCCACAATACCACTCCAAATCAATAAAGAATTTGAAATATTTTATATGAAACTCTTTTTTAAATCCTTCTAATTTGTTTATATCTATTTTTTTTATTGTTTCTCCTTTAAATTTCAAATTCTCCCCAAAATAGAAATCTGCATGCAACTCTTCAGACATTTTTTTGTAAATAACAGATCTGTAATGAGGTGCGTAATTAAAAATACAACAAAGCATAATTTCTATTTGATAAATAAATGAGTTTTACCTTTCATTGCATTAATTGAATTTTTTATCATTTCAAAGAAATCCCTTTGATTAAAACCAAATAAAAATCCCACATACGTAATTACAGATATTAGAATTGAAACAATAATTTTAATCCAATCATTACCTATAAAACTCATTGAGAAATACCCTATGACAGACGATAAAAAAGCGGCAATCAAAATAGGAAAGAAATCCCTTATTTGAGAGAATGCACCATATTTAAGTATTTTTCCGGGGTAATAGGTATTAATAAAAAAATGCACAGAAGTTGCGGCAAGTTCAGCTATAGCTATCCATATAATACCAAATTTAAATGCTGCTATCAGAAACACAATTCGAATAGACATTTTCAACAAATCCTGCCTGAACGACAAATCGCTTCTGCCAACCGAATTTAAAAGCTCTACACTAATTCCAGCAACAATTGAAATCATTCTGGCTACACAAATTATCTGTATAATGGGCACTGCATGCATCCATTTTTCTGTAAGCAATACCCTAACCATGGGCTCAGCAATCATTGCAATCCACAATAATAATGGAAATGATATAAATGAGGCATAGCGTATAACCCCTTTACTTATGGCAACTAGTTGTTCTTTATCCTCTTTTACAGATGCTAAAGCAGGAAAAAGAACCCTGTAAATAATGGAAGTAATGGTGGAATAAGGTAAACCGGCAAACTGAGTACCCCTGGAGTAAAATCCCAATTGATCCGGTTTGAAAATTTTACCGATTACCATTGAATTTAACTCACTGATTAATGACCCAATAAATGAGGAGGCAAAGAGGTTGACGCTATAGGAATACAAGGTTTTAAATGAACTTTTTGAGAAAACAAATAGCGGTATCCATTTCAATTGTAAAAGTTGAATAAGTGCAAGAAAAAACACTCTGGAGAGTGTCTGAAAAACCAATGCCCATATATCAAAACCCCTTAAAGCCATAAAAATGCCTATTATTCCACTTAAAATAGCTGAAATAAAATTGGCAATAGTAAGCGATTTAAAATCCAGTCGGATACTAAAGAGTGCCTGTGGAACAATAATAAATGCATTTAACACTAATACTAACGAAACAACATGCATCAAATTTACGAGCTCTGGCATATTGTAAAAGCGACCTATGAATGGTGCAGCAAACCACAAGATGAGATACAGTAGCAGACTTACACCCAAATTGAAATAAAACACAGTAGAACAATCTTCATCTGTAGGGTTGTTTTTTTGTATCAATGCTTTACCAAAACCACTTTCCACAAAAACCTGCGAAAGATTCACAAAAACAAGTAATATCCCCAAAACACCAAAATGTGCAGGGGATACAATTCTTGCAATGACAATTCCTACTGCAAATTGAACTAATTGAGTTGTAAATCTGTCAATTGTAGTCCAAAAAACACCAGATTTCATTTTTTTTCGTAAAGGCATAGTTTTTTCTGTTATTTTTGGGTGGAAATTATAAATCCATAAAATTTATTAGTCTGTAACCAAGATTATTTTTCTTTTCGAGACCCAAAATTAATGATGATTCAATTTTATAAGCCGGATGCCCTGGATGACACATCAATTCAATAGTTAGATTTTGTATAACTTCAATTGACTCTTTATTCATTTCATAAAAGGCATACGATAGAAAAAGATCAGTTGTTATGTAATTAAATTTAATTCGATAATACCAGTAAATCGATTTTATAGAATTATTAAACCTTAATAAAAACGAACGATTCGATTTAATAGATTCGTTTTTAGCTTTTTCAGCAAATTGCCGGCTCGTATATTTAACCTTTTTAAAACTTAGAAGAAGTGGTCGCGCAGCATTCTGCCGTATTCTTTTAACTCCGAATTCTCTGGCTAATTTGCGAATAACTCCAAATAATTGTGGCTGTAAATGGCAGTGATGATGACCATCAAAGTGAGATATTTCAATTCCACTTTCCATTATTTTTAATACCTGAGCTTTTAATTCCAAATAGATTGCCTTTCTTAATTCTTTATTTATATCCGATTTAAAAATCATTCCCTTTACAAACTCACCGTCTTTTGTTGTTATACCATACCTGGCAAGAACCGGAGATTGAGTCAATGAAGCAAATTCAGTTAAATTCAAGTGTACACCAAAAGATGCTTTAGGATGTTTCACAACAATTTCCTTCACATCGTCAAAAGCTTTTCCGTTTGCAAGTATTGTTGCAGAAGAAATAACCGCTTTTTCTAAAAATTCATCAATGCTCTTATTTACAGTTTTATTTATTCCTAAATCATCTGCATTAATAATGATTTTCATGTTTTTAAATTTATCGGAAATGACAAACTAGTTTTATTGTAATTTAAGGTCAAAATTTATATCTTATGTTTGACAACCGGTAAAAAATTTGTTGCCATATTCATTGCTCAAAACTAAATACTAACAATCATCCATCTCTCTCAATCAACTAATAAAATCTTCAATTCAGCCGTTTAAGCACCTACTAAAGTAACGACGCAAAAGCTACTTAGACGGTTGGGCACTTGCTAATATCAAAATACTATATATCAGTTGCCACTTCAATCAAAAAAGATTTAATTAATTCATCTTCTATAGGTTTCACCAAATATTCTACAGGTTCAGAATAATCAATGTCTTTATGAAATAGAGCGTCTATGCCCTAATTGCAATGCAATAGCAGTACCTCCAACCATATAAAACGATCGTTGAAACCTGCTTAGGAAAGGAAACAACTCGATTTGCTCTTTGGATAGAATTTCAGTGTGCATAATTTTTAAATAAATGAGTGAAAAAGTTGAGCGTTAATTCGGAATAATTCCCTCTTCTTCGTTCACTCACATTAATGGATTTAAAAAAGAAAGAAGCTACATTTTCTTTTCCCAGTATGCTAAATAATTTCACTAAAAAAGCATCTTTGTCACCATAATTCAGTATTGTTTCCACAAGTAACTCATCACTCACATCCACTTTCTTGTCTTGTGGTATGTACCAAAACAAAGAACTATATTTCAAAATAAATTCTTTTAATTCAGGCGACCTCATTTCGTTATCAGTTGATAGTTGATAATTGATGTTGATAATTGATAGTTTACAACTGTTACCTGCTTACTGTTTACTGTTTACCGTTTACTGCTTAATGCTTACTGTTTACCGTTTACTGCTTACTGCTTACTGCTTACTGCTTACTGCTTACTGCTTACTGCTTACTGCTTACTGCTTACTGCTTACTGCTTACT
>CAINEZ010000490.1 GCA_903847905.1 uncultured Bacteroidota bacterium | reverse complement strand
CACCTCAATTATTTGCATTTATTTTTTCGGAAAATTATCGTCAAGCCGGCGAAATTGCGCGCTATTTACTTCCTTGGATATTTATGAATTATTTAGTATCGCCAGTTTCGTCAATTACATTGATATTAAATAAGCAAAAGCAAGCTTTGATAATTACCATAATTGATTTTACAACGCGAATATTAGCAATAATTATTGGTGGATTTTTTTTCAATTATATATTTAGTTTTATTTTAATATCTATTTTCTGCACAATAATTCTTGTTTATACTACAATATGGTATTACAGCATAGCCAAACCTGGAATTCATACAAGTTATTAAGAAGTACAAAATCATGAAGAAGTTACTAATTATAGGTACTAACACAATACATATTTTGAATTATATTCATTTAGTTATAGATTATTTTGATGATATTTTATTTATTACAAATTCACAAAACAACCAACTTGATTATAAAAACATGAAAATGGTCTTTACGAAATTTTCCATTCGAAAACCATTTTTGTTTTATAAAAGCATAGGTTTTATTCAAAAAACTATCAACGACTTCAATCCAACAATAATTCATGCTCATCAAATAAACACAAATTCGCTATTAACCCTATTGGCAAACAAGAAAATTCAGAAACCATTATTGTTTACAGCATGGGGAAGCGATATTCTGTACACGCCAAATAAAGGATTTTGGTACAAAAAAATGGTTAAATATATACTCAAAAATGCTCAATACTTTACGTCAGACTCTAAGTACATGGCAGATGTAATGAATGAAATTGCAGGAAAACCATTAAATATTTTGATTGCAAATTTTGGAATTAATGTTGAAGATTTACCAAAAATCGAAAAACAAAACATTATTTATTCAAATCGACAGTTAAAAAAATTATATCGAATAGATAAAATCATTGAGGCTTATGCATTGTTTGTTGGGAAAGACAATCCTGGTAAGTGGAAACTTATTATAGGAGCAGAAGGAGAAGAAAAAGAGATGTTAATTACATTAGCGGATAAATTAAAAATAAAAGATTATATTGAATTTGTGGGTTGGTTAGAAAAAGAACAAAACTCATATTACTACAATATTGCAAAATATTATATATCTATTCCTGAATCTGATGCCACATCAATAAGCCTTTTAGAGGCTATGGCAGCTGGATGTGTGCCAATATTATCAGATTTGCCTGCAAACAGAGAGTGGGTTGAAGATGGAGTAAACGGATTAATAGTTTCTGATCTTGATAGTAATTTTATAAAAAAATCTTTAGAGGTAGATTTAAAAAAAGCACAAATAATAAACAAACAAATAATTGAAGAAAAAGGCACTGAAGAGGCAAATAAACAAAAGTTTATAGCTTTTTATGAGCAAATTATTTCAAAACAATCATGAAGAAAGTTTGTCATTTAACTTCAGCACATCCATGTAAAGATAATCGTATTTTTTACAAAGAATGTGTTTCTCTTGCAAATGCAGGATTAGATGTAAGCTTTATTGTGCAAAATAATAAAGACGAAAAAATTGATGGAGTAAATATCATTGCAATACCATTTAGTAATGACAGACTAAAGCGAATGCTAATTAATCCAATATTAATTTTTTTTAAAGCCTTAAAAACAAGAGCTAGTGTTTTTCATTTTCATGATCCAGAATTAATATTTGTTGGTTATATTCTTAAATTATTTGGGAAAAAAATTGTTTATGATGTTCATGAGGATTATTCTGAACAGATTATTACAAAGGAATGGATAAAATTTTTATTTATACGAAATATTGTTTCAAAAACAATTGTTGTATTGGAGTTTTTTTGTGGAAAGATATTCAACAACATTGTTGTTGTCTCAGATACTATTGGGAAAAAATTTCCTCAAAAGAAAGTCATATTAATTAGGAATATGCCAATTTTAGCATTAATTGATAGCAAGGAAGCAATAAATTACAATAAAGATTATAAAGTAGTTATATATACTGGAGGACTTACAAGAATTAGAGGGATTTATGAAATAGTAGAAGCAATGAAATATACAACTTCAAATGTCAAATTATGGCTATTAGGCAAATGGGAAGATGAAGAATATCGAAATCAATGTATGAATTCTGCAGGTTGGACAAACGTTGAATATATTGGATTTATTCCTTTTGGCGAACATTATAAATATATTAAAGCTTCGGATGTTGGTATTGTAACATTTTTACCATTTAAAAATCATATTAATGCCATGCCAAATAAACCTTTTGAATATATGGCTTGCAAAAAGCCTATCATTATGTCAAATTTCTCTTTATGGGAAAATTTATTTTCAGGAGTAGCATTGTATACTAATCCCACGGATTCATTAGAAATAGCAAAAAATATTGATAACATTATTAATAATGATGAATTACGATTAGAAATGGGGGTTAAAGGAAGACAATATGTTGAGAGAGAATATTCATGGGAAGCCGAAAGTAAAAGACTTATTGAAATGTATAATAATTTATTACGCAAAAAAAAGAAATAGCATTAGGATTAATGCAGCATCTTTATTCAATTGCTCAATTTTATTTTTATGCAAAGGAAAGTGTATCTAATCAGTTATTTTAACAAATAATTATAATCAACATTTATAAAGCTATTATTGATAATAATGAATAACCTACCAAAAGTTTCGATTATTATTCCATGCAGGAATGAAGAAAAATATATTGGCAAATGCCTTGATTCATTAGTAAAACTTGATTATCCAAAAAACTTACTTGAAGTTTTTGTTTGTGATGGATTAAGTTCTGATAACACAAAAGAGATTGTAAGTAATTATAAGATTTTATTTCCATTTATTAAACTTTTAATTAATGAAAAGCAAACCGCTCCTTATGCTATGAATCGTGGAATATCCGAAAGTAGAGGAGATATTATTGTTATTCTTGGCGCTCATACAGAATTATTCCCTAATTATATCAAAGCTTGTTTAGACGCATTTAATAAGGATCCTAATATTGGATGCGTTGGCGGATTTGTTGAAAATGTTCCTGAAAATTCAACATCTGAAATAATTTCATTTGCTATGTCTTCTCCTTTTGGTGTTGGGAATGTTCACTTTAGAACTGGGAAAAGCGAAGGATATGTTGATACTGTTGGTCCTGGCGCATATAAACGTGAAGTTTTTGAAAAGTCAGGCGTGTTTGATGTTGAGCTTACCAGAAATCAGGATGATGAATTTAATTTTCGGATTCAGAAAGATGGTTTTCGGATTTATCTTTTTGGAGTGAAAATAGCAAGATACTTTGTCAGAGCTTCTTATCGCAAGCTGTTCCGTCAGTATTATCAATATGGATATTGGAAAGTATATGTAAATAAAAAACATAAAACCATTACTACAATAAGGCAAATCATACCGTTTCTCTTTATTTTGTTTTTAATTAATATTATTCCATCATATTTTTATTGCAATTTTGTATTTTTATCGTCATTGCTTTTATTATTTTTTTATTTTGTATCAGGTTTTGTTTTTGCTTATAAAATCAGAGGCTCTTTATTGAATGTATTTAGAATATTTTTTTGCTTTGGAATTCTTCACATAAGTTATGGTTTAGGATACTTGCACGGATTAATCATTTTTTTTATTTTAAATCAAAAGCCATCTGAGCGAAGCAAAAAAATCACCAGGTAAAATAATAAAAATGTTCAAAAAAATCATCCACCATAAAATCAATATTTATTTGTACAGTTTGATGTTGCTGGCTTTCATCATGCCTCTTCATAAAGCCGTTTTTACATGGATATTAATTATGTTTGTTATATTTTGGTTAGTTTCTGGAGATTGGATTGATAAAGTTCAAAATTTAAAAAATAATGTTAAACCTCTTTTATTTTTAATAAGCTTATACTTTTTATATCTTATTGGTCTTACATACACTTCTAATATGGATTCGGGATTGTTTGACATACAAGTGAAGGCTTGTTTGTTTGTATTTCCATTTGTATTTTTTTCTATTTCGAAGAAAATTGTTTTAAAGCCCATTCTTCTTGCATTTATAGCAGGATGCTTTGCAAGCTTTGTTTTATCTATAAGTGTTGCATTATATCAATACCTGCTTACTAATAGTACGATTTATTTTTATTATACTAATCTTTCTTTGATTCATCATCCAAGCTATCTTGCAATGTATGTCGATTTTGCTATTGCTTGCCTTATCTGGTTCGAATTTGATAGGAAAGACAACGCTCTTTTTTATTCAAGATACATTTCAATCATTTTAATTTTTATGTTTTCTGTTTTTGTAGGATTACTAAGTTCCAAAATTGGTATAATTATTTTGATACTTATCTTTTTATTTACAGTTACATGTTTTATATTGAAATATCGCAAGATTAAAATAGGTATTGGACTTTCAGCGCTATGTTTTTTATTTTTTTTTAGTTTAATATATTTTAATACTGAGATATATGTTCGTTTTGATACTGCCTGCAAATCACTTCTAAGTCAACATTCTGATCCATTTGATGGAACTTACAATCGTATTCAGGTTTGGGAAGCAGGAACTTCAATAATAATGAAAAATATATTAATAGGTGT
>CAINEZ010000489.1 GCA_903847905.1 uncultured Bacteroidota bacterium | reverse complement strand
CTGTAAAATTATGAAAAAACTTATTGTAATAGCAGTTACTGTTTTTTTTATTGGTATTTTATTCTCTTCCTGTAAGACACATGAAAGATGCCCTGCATACAGTAAAACTATTAAAGTAAAATCAGAAAAAAATTCTTGATTTTATTATTTTTTATTCCTTCTCATGATACCTTAGCATGCAAGGTATATTTTTTATTTGCTAAACAATAATTTTATTAAAATTTCATTATATTTTATAATTTTGTAGTGAAATTTAATAGTCATGCGTAATTTCAGGTTTATTTTCTTATCTGCATTTCTTATTTGTTTCTTCGTTTCACAAGGACAGCAGGTTTTATTATCCGATACTTCTATTAATAACACCAAAGTATTGCTTCGTAAAGAAAAAAGCGGATTCGTTATGTTACATACCAGCGGATTTGGAATTGGATACCGTAGTGGAAAACATATTACCGGTTACAAAAAAAGGATGTTCGAAGTGGAACTTACAGGAATGAAACATCCAAAAGAGGTCAGGACAGTAAACATGTATTTTGAAAATTCAAAAAGTTTTCTTTATGGAAAAGAGAACTCATTTTTTCTTTTGCGTAGCGGAATAGGCACTCAAAAAATTATAAACAGTAAGCCATACTGGGGTGGAATTGAACTTAGATATTTTTATTATGGTGGTATCTCGCTGGGTTTATTAAAACCAGTATACCTTTATATTTTGCACGAAACAGGTATCCCTGATAAGCCATATACTCTTTCTATTGAAAAATATGATCCCGAAAAACATTTTACTGAAAATATTTTTGGAAGAGCATCCTTTTTTAAAGGATTTGATAAATTAACTCCTGTACCCGGCTTGTATTTTAAAACCGGTCTTAATTTCGAATATGGAGCATTTGATGAATCATTAAAAGCTTTAGAAGTAGGAATTGCTGTTGATGCATATATGAAAGAAATACCGATTATGGCTTTCGACAAAAATAAAAGTATTTTTATTTCACTATATCTCAGTTTTCATTTTGGATCAAGAGGAAATTAAACAGATATCAAAGATTCTGAAATGACACCAGGAAAAACGCCTTTAAAGAGTTATAATAAAAAACCCGATTGGTTAATAAGCAGCCTGCCAAAAGCTGGTGAATTTGCTTACATAAAAAAATATCTTAGTAAATATAACCTTCATACTATTTGCGAAAGCGGAAATTGTCCAAATATTGGTGAATGCTGGAAAAACAAGACTGCCACATTTATGATTCTAGGCGATATCTGCACACGTTCCTGTGGTTTCTGCGCTGTAAAAACAGGAAGGCCATTACCTTTAGATTATAAAGAGCCATTCAGGATTGCTGGAATCATCAGGGAAATGAACCTTAAGCATTGCGTAATTACCTCTGTTGACAGGGATGACTTGCCCGATGGAGGCGCTGAAATTTGGGCACAAACTATCAGGGCTATAAAAAAAATGAATGAAGAAACTACCATCGAATCTCTGATCCCTGACTTCAATGCTAATGCAGAAAGTTTACATAAAGTTATTGAAACAAAACCCGAAATTATTTCTCACAATCTTGAAACTGTTGAACGACTCACAAAACTCGTTCGCATGCAGGCAATATACAAAAGGAGTCTTAAAGTTCTTAAAATTATATCATCGTCTGGTATAACTGCTAAATCAGGGATTATGCTTGGACTGGGAGAAGAACAGGAAGAAATATACAGGACAATGGATGATATGTTAGAAGCCGGATGTAGTATTATCACTTTAGGACAATATCTTCAACCATCAAAAAAACATTTACCTGTTCTTCGATATGTTTTACCCGAAGAGTTTGACAAGTTAAAAGTAACAGCGCTTAGTAAAGGTTTTACTTTTGCTGAATGCGGACCATTGGTTCGATCTTCCTACCATGCAAAAAACCATATACCTCAAACCGAAAACTGATTTATAATTACCTTTAAGTGATTTTTTTTTACCTTTAGCTGATTTAGATATTGCAACAAATCAATTTTATATAAATTTATATCCGAATTTCTGTTAATTAAATTTTCATAAAAACTTTTGTCACATTTTGAAAAAGATGTATATTGTGCCACTTTTTATAAAGATAAAAAAATAAAAAAACTATGAAGAATAAAAATGTACTTTTTGGCTTAATAGCTTTAGTTACCGCAGGTAGCGTGCTGATAATTTCCGCATATGGAATTTCAAAGAAAAATAAATATTCAGTACGAAATGAACAAAATCATAAAGCAGGATATGGTATAAATGGAGCTATTGAATACTTGAGTAATATAAGAAACAACAAAACAACCGGTGATATTGACCCAAAATGGGTTTTGAAAGCACGTGAAGATGTTGACAATCTATCAAACCAGAAAAGCGGTAACGCTCTCGGTTTAAATTGGTCTGAACTTGGTCCGGATAATATCGGTGGGCGCACCAGAGCCATCTTGATTGATAAAAACAATCCTAACATTATGTTTGCAGGAGGAGTGTGTGGAGGTTTATGGAAATCAACTACTGGCGGTTCTTCATGGACAAGCGTTAATGGCTTTTCTGAAAATATTGCAATTTGCAGCATAGCACAGAGTAGTGATGGAACCATTTATGTTGGTACCGGCGAAGGCCTTGGAAATGCAACAGGCGCTGCCAATGGAAGCACTTCATTTATTGGAAAAGGAATGTATAAGTCGGCTGACGGAATTAACTTTACTCCTATACCTTCTACTATCCCTACAGTAGGTAATACTTCTTCTACTGCATGGGCGTTTATTAACAGAATAGCTTGCGACCCTGTGAATCCAAACCGTATTTATGCTGCTACAAATCTAGGGTTGAGAAGTACTGATGATGGCGGTAATACTTGGATATGGCCTGTAAAACTTGCAAATGGCAATGATAATAAACAAAGTTCAACTGATGTTGATGTTGCTTCTGACGGAACAGTTATCGTAGCAACAGGTACTAAATGTTACATTTCTCCTAATGGTAATGATAATACATTTGTAAACCAATCGACTGGCACAAGTGATCATTTGCCTATCGGTGGTCTTAGCAGAATTGAATTTGCTATCGCACCCTCCAACCCAAACTACATGTATGCCAGCGCTGCAGCTTCTGATGGAACTTTGAAAAATATTTACAGATCAACAGATAAAGGAGAAACATGGTCTATCATTGGTCCTGGCGGAAGCTCATCTTTTCAGCCTTTTAGTAATCAGGGTTCGTATGATAATGTTATTGTTGTTCACCCAACTAATCCTGACAGGATATTTGTCGGAGGAATTGATATGTGGGAATGGCAGAATGGATATAACTGGATTCAAAAATCGCTTTGGTATCTGGATCGTACTAGTATTTATTATGTTCATGCAGACCATCATGTTTATGTTTTTAATCCTACTAACCCTGATGTTATGTTTATCGGAAGCGATGGCGGTGTTTCCAGAAGCCTTGATTGTGGTGAAACATTTTACACAATGAATATTAACTATAATACTGTTCAAAGCTACGCTCTTTCATGCTCTCCTTCCGGCTGGATAATGTCAGGAAATCAGGATAATGGCACCCTTTTATTGCCAAGGTTATTACCTTTTCAAAAGCATGGTTATGAAGTTAAAGGTGGTGATGGTGGATGGTCCACATTTTCATACATCAATCCTGATGCATTTTTTGCCACCACATACTATGCTGGCACTGGGCGTTCTCCTGATAAGGGGGCATCTTTCTATCCGGCTGCTGATGGATCAAGTCCATTCTTTTCTAAGAGAATGTTAGCGCTTGGTACTCCCGGCACAACTTTCCCTGCTTCATTTGTAACACCTTTACTAATGTGGGAAAGCTATGATGATATTTATTCCAGCGATTCTATTACTTATACTCCTCTGCAAGTATTGAATGAAAAGATATACAAAAAACCGGCTGACGTGAATGTAGTTTATTTCGATAATATATTTGCACGAGGCGGACAAACTTATGCATCTATAGAACCAGGTTCTATTAATATTTTATGTGGTTCCATACATGTTACTGATGATGGAAATGGTCATTTTATTGGCAATGTTAATCCAGATAGCATTAGTACCATTAATTACACTAATGGTAAATTTCATATTGTATTTTCAATTACTCCCTCAACAGGTTCGAATGTTCTTGCTTCATATAAAATAAAACACGTTGCAGGATCTTATATTGTAGTTCAAAGCAAAAACAAACCTGGTATATTTTTATATAAAACACCTGAAGCACTTGATTTTGGAGATTCGATCAGGATTCAGGATGTTGTTCAGGCAAAATTTTATCTTGGTGCAAATGCAGGAATATGGATGACAAAAGAAGCTTTAAATTTTGCTAAACAACCCGAATGGTTTAGAGTAGCTTCATTTTCAAATTCATCATACGAAACAACTCAATGTTTAGCTTTATCGCATGACGGAAATTATTTATTTGTAGGCTCTTCGGCAGGTAAGTTATACAGAATATCTAATCTTAGGTCTGCTCAAGATTCTATTTCTGCTGATTACGGTACTACTGCATCACCTAATATATATAGCGTTATTGAGACGAAACAACTTAGTATTAGTTCTTCGGGTAGAGCAATCACTTCTATTGCAGTCGATCCAAACAATGCAAATAATATTGTAGTTACTCTTGGCAACTATGGAGAAACATCTTATATATATTATTCTGGTAATGCTCTTGACAAAATTCCAACATTTTCATCAAAACAAGGCAATCTGCCTGCAATGCCAGTTTATGCATCAGTAATCCCAATATTTAACTCGGGTACCGTTTTAATTGGAACAGAGTATGGAATATACTCTACTGAAAATATTACTGCTGCTTCTCCACAGTGGAGCGATGAAAATACCGGATTGGATCATGTTCCTGTTTATATGTTAAGACAGCAACAATATTCTTACTGGGATGATAAAAATTGTCAGGTAAAGAATTATGGTACTATTTACGCTGGAACTCACGGAAGAGGTATATTTGAATGTACAAAATACACCAGCATCAACGATCATTATCAACAGGAAACAAGTGGGGTTTATATACCAATGAGTGTTTCGATTTATCCTAACCCTGTTTCTGATAATGCTACTTTGTCATTTACTTTACCTAAAATAGGGAATGTTAAAGCAAAAGTATTTGATATGAGCGGAAAAATCGTTAAATCAATTGATATGTCAGAACTCTCTAAAGGTTACCATACTTATACAGTTAATTTTAGCGATTTGAGAAAAGGGACATATATTGTAAATCTGGTTTCCGGTGAATTATCTGCTATCGCGAAATTTTTAATTTATTAAAAAAAAATCTTAATAATAACGAATATGAAAAAAATCATTTTTACACTTGCTTTTATTGCATTTTGCTTTAAAATTTTTGCGATTTCTATTTATGCACCTACTTTGGTATCGCCAACTGATAGCGCAAAAAACCAGATGCCAAACGTTCTTTTAGACTGGAGTGCTGTTCCCGGGGCTTTTTCTTATAAAGTTCAGCTTGATACAAGTTCATCTTTCACAAACCCTTCTGTGTATACTGCAACATTGTCTGCAACAAATGCTTCGAAATTGCTGTTCGGCACAAAATATTACTGGAGATTAAAAGCAATTGGGGCGGGTGATTCCTCTGCATGGTCATCTGTTAGGAGTTTTACTGTTATTCCTGCTGTTATATTAAAATTACCAGGTGATGGTGCTACAGATCAGTTGAAAAAGGATACATTACAGTGGTATAGCATCACAGGAATAACCAATTATGATTATCAAATTGATACTATTTTAAACTTTAACAGTACATTTTTAAAATCAGGAACTGTAGGTAGTTCTGTTACAAGTATTAATTTAAGTAATATTTTATTTTATGGGACGAAATATTACTGGAAAGTGAGAGCCAGACACAATGCTGACACTTCTTTATGGTCATCAGTATGGTCATTTACTACTATAAGTTCTATGCCAAGCTCTCCTAATTTAATATCACCGGTAGATTTAGCAGTAAACCAAATGCCCAATTCATTATTAAGTTGGGCGCCAGTATTAGGTGCAACTTCATATATGTTTGAGTTGGATACAAATTATTCGTTTTCAAATCCAAATATAACATCGGTTGCTAATACTTCAAAAAATGCACAAGAACTATTATTTGGTAATAAATATTATTGGCGGGTTAAAGCAATTGATAGTATTAGCAATGATTCTTCTAACTGGTCATTAACAAAAAGTTTTACTGTTATCGATACTGTTGGTTTGATTTCACCTATAAATAATGCAATAGATCAGTCGTTAAATGTACCATTAAAATGGGATACTATTACAGGAATAACAAAATATGATTATCAAATTGACACTACTATAAACTTTAATAGTACCGTTCTTATTTCTAACTCGGTTAATGGTTCTATAACGAATATAAGTTTAGGTACACTTTTAAATTTTGGGACTAAATATTATTGGAGAGTTAGAGCCAGACATAATGTTGATACTACTTTATGGTCGCCGGCATGGACTTTTACTACTTTGGACACAATGCCAAGTTTTCCGAATTTAATACTACCGGCAGATTTAGCAATAAACCAAATGCCAAATGTATTATTTAGTTGGATTCCGGTATCAGGTGCGACTTCATATAGGGTTGAATTAGATACAAATATTTTATTTTCGCATTCAGATACTTTGGCTTCCGTTGGTACTTCTTCTTCTGCAAATGCGCAAAAACTATTATTTGGCAGGAAATATTATTGGCGAGTCAAAGCCATTAATAGTACAGATTCTTCAGCATGGTCATTAATAAGAAGCTTTACTGTTATTGATACTGTTGATTTAATTTCACCTGTTAATAATGCAATAGGTCAATTGTTAAATGTACCATTGAAATGGGATACTGTTACAGGAATAACAAAATATGATTATCAAATTGACACTACTATAAACTTTAATAGTACATATCTTGTATTTGATTCTGTAAATGCATCTGCTACAACTGTTAGTTTAAATACAATTATAGATTTTGGAACTAAATATTATTGGAGAGTAAGAGCAAGACATAGCGCAGATTCTTCTTTATGGTCGCCTGCATGGTCATTTACTACATTAGATACAATGCCAAATTTCCCGAATTTAATATTACCGGCAGATTTAGCAATAAACCAAATGCCAAATGTTTTATTTAGTTGGACACCAGTATCAGGCGCAACTTCATATATGGTTGAATTAGATACAAATATTTTATTTTCACAATCAGATACTCTAGCATCAGTTGGTGCTTCTTCTTATGTAAATGCACAAAAACTATTATTTGGTGAAAAATATTATTGGAGAGTCAAAGCCATTAATAGCACAGATTCTTCGGCATGGTCATTAATAAGAGGCTTTACTGTTATTGATACTGTTGGGTTGATTTTACCTGTTGATAATGCAATAAACCAAATGCCCAATGTATTACTGAAATGGACTTCAATGCCATGTGCAACTTCATATATGATTGAGTTAGATACAAATTCTTTGTTTTCACATTCAGATACATTGGCATCAGTTGGTACTTCTAAAAATGCACAAGAACTATTATTTGGCGAAAAATATTATTGGCGGGTTAAAACCATTAATAGTACAGATTCTTCTAACTGGTCATTGACAAGAAGTTTTACTGTTATTGATACATTAAATCAAACATATCCAAATGATGGCGTAACAAATCAAACTTTGGGTTCGATATTGAAATGGGATGCCATATCAGGTGTAACATATTATAATTGTGAAATTGATACTACAACTAATTTTAATAGTTCTGCACATAGAATTATTTCAGTAAACAGTAATTTGCCAGAAGCTCAAGCATTCACTATTCAGTCTTTATTTGGAACTAAATATTACTGGAGAGTAAGAGCTTTAAATACCAACGATACATCTGCATGGTCAAAAGTAAGATCATTCACAACAGTTGATAAACCAACACTTGCTTTGCCATATAATGGCGCTAATGGTTTAATGCCAGATGCAATATTGAGATGTAATTCTTTATCAGGTACAACAAATTATCAATTTGAAATTGATACTATTATAAGTTTTAATAGTCCTGAATATACTTTGTTATCTGCTGATGATAGTTTGCCATTTGTACAGGTTTCTAACAATGAACTTTTATTTGGAACAAAATATTATTGGAGAGTAAGATCAACTTATAGTGGTAATTATAGTAATTGGTCATCAATATGGAATTTTACTACTATTGATACAGTGACATTAATTTCACCTGCAAACGGGATTCATTTAAGCATAGCCACAGAAACATTTAAATGGAAAAAAATTACTGGTATAACCGGATATGGGTTGGAAATAGACACTACATCTGCGTTTACGCACCCTGTAAAATATTTACCTTTAAATACAGCATTACAACAACAGGTAAATAATTTTACTAATGATACATATTACTGGAGATTATGTGCTTATACCAGCCGTGATACTTCAGCATGGAGTACAACGCGTTCATTTACAATAACAGGAGTAGGTATTGAATCTCTAACTTTGAACCCGACAAAGTTTAGTATTTTCCCTAACCCAGTTTCTGATAATGCTTATCTGTCATTTACTTTACCAAAAACCTGTGATGTAAAAGTTAAAGTATATGGCTTGAGTGGTAAATTAGTAATGGTTATTGATATTGCAAATATGTCTAAAGGCATTCATACTTATTCATTTGATTGCAGCGCAATACAAAAGGGGACATACCTTATCCAATTGATTTCCGGCACTGAAACTACTACTACTAAGTTTATAAAAATGTAGTAATTAAAATTGTATTTGTTTTAAAGGTCATTCGAATGAATGACCTTTTTTTTGAATATTATATTATTTTTTCTCAGCTACCGCCTATTTGCAAAAAATAAAAATTTGCTGCTTCGATAATATAGTACAGGAATATTTATAATTTTGTGCAATATACGTTAATAATAAAATAAAATAAAAAATTTGCTGAACAAAAATAATACTATTTTAGCCTTAATTAAATGAACTTTAAAACTTACAAAACAGCCTGATATTATGCAAAATATTGATTGTGATTGGAAATCGTTACCGTTCGGTTATTTTAAAACCGACTATAATGTTCGCTGTTACTGGAAAGACGGTGCATGGGGGAAATTAGAAGTGTCTGACTCCGAATATATAAATATTCATATTGCAGCAACAGCACTACATTACGGGCAAGAAGCTTTTGAAGGGTTAAAAGCCTTCAGAGGAAAAGACGGAAAAATAAGGGTGTTTAGATGGGAAGAAAATTCAAAACGCATGAACCACTCTGCTGACGCTATTATGATGCAACCCGTACCTAAAGAAATCTTTAAAGAAGCTGTAATTACAGTAATAAAAAAGAACGAAAAATATATTCCTCCTTTTGGGACAGGAGCTTCGCTATACCTGAGGCCTTTACTTATAGGCTCAGGACCACAGGTAGGAGTTAAACCTGCGAATGAATATATGTTCATGATTTTTGTATGCCCTGTTGGACCTTATTTTAAAGAAGGTTTTAATCCTGTTAAAATACAAATAGTACGCGATTACGACCGCGCTGCTCCTCTTGGCACAGGTCATGTGAAAGTTGGGGGTAACTATGCAGCCAGTTTGCGCGCTTCTGTGAGAGCCCATGACGAAGGATTTGCTTCAGTTTTGTTTTTAGATGCTAAAGAGAAAAAATATATTGATGAATGCGGTCCTGCGAATTTCTTTGCAATAAAAGGAAATAAATACATTACCCCTGATTCAAATTCAATACTTCCTTCTATTACAAATATGAGTCTTAGAGAAATTGCAAAGGATATGGGATTAAAAGTAGAATGCAGAAAAGTTACTGTTAAAGAATTAGATGATTTTGATGAAGTTGGCGCATGTGGCACTGCTGCTGTTATTTCTCCTGTTAATAAGATACTTGACAGGAACAGCGATAAAATTTTCGAATACTGCAAAGACGGCAAAGCCGGACCTGTATCTACAAAACTTTTTCAAAGGCTTCAGGGAATTCAACTGGGAGAAGTTGAAGATAAATTCGAATGGAATTTAATAATTGAGTAAAATATTACTCAAACATAAAATTAACATTTATATTAAAATGAAATTTCTCTCTTTCATAAAGAAGAGTATCAATATATTTCTTCAGATATTGCTTATAATAAAATTGCTTTAATAGAGGGCTATTTACCGAAAGCTCCCCCTACCCTTCTTTACTAAAAAATTTCGCTGATAGTTTTATCAGACTTTTCTTCAATAAAATTATCAAGGTCAATAAATGAATTTATAAGCTTATGTGCAAGTGCTTTGCCTAACAATAATTTTCCACTGCTCATGAAGCCTATAAGAAAAATAAGCATATTCAGAATAAATTAAATATTTTAGAAAATTGGTTTATTATAATTTTTTTTAAAGATATTAAAAAGCTGAATTGAAGTACAAAGTTTTATATTTTTGCATTTTAATAATATTTACAAATGAGGGGAAATAATAATTTAAAATATT
>CAINEZ010000488.1 GCA_903847905.1 uncultured Bacteroidota bacterium | reverse complement strand
TAGCCTGTCCCGTACCGTAGGTCGGGATAGCATCGGCATAATTTATTTTTTTATTAGACTAAAAAATAAATACAATTGGTATTACCACAAAGATTACACGAAGCACATCACAACGCCTGCCTGTCTGGTAGGCAGAGAAAACGAAGTAAAATAATAAGTTGTAATATTTTGTAAATAATCCAGGTTAAAGACAAGATATTTTTTTATGGGCTGCAAGAAAAATAAATTATTTTTCAAATTCTACCATCAGTATCTTTTGTTAAGTCTTTTTAATAATTGGCAACAACACATTGTTATTGCTTTGCTTTAAATAAAACAGAAGTTATTAATTCGATTAAAAATCCATAAATAACACCCATCACCATTGTTGAGACAAATAGCATTGAATGATTAAACTCGGGATTTTCAGGTCCTAACATTGCACCAAAAGCAGCGGGTAAACTAAAAATCAAGCCCATTACTATTCCGTGCAAAGCCCAATGTTTACAAGGGAATCGACTTATTCCGATGGCTACGCCGATAAGTGTCCTGCCAAGAATTATGTTCAAGGCTAAAATAGTTGATACTTCATTTTGACCACTTGATGCAAGACCGTAGCATACAAAACCAAATACTACTCCTAACAATGTGCTAATAACTAATCTTTTTGTTTTCATAAAACCTCCTTTTTAAAGTTTATTTATTTGTTTCAATGATTTTTATCAAGTCGCTTTGTTTGTGAATCCTTATCACATTCCGTTTTTCTTTTTTCAATTATGGTTTTATATATTTCTTTATTCTCTTACAAGAAAATAAACACAGGCAAAGAAGAATATATTAATAATTATTGATCTCATTTTTTTTGCATGAACGCCAATGATTGTGTTGCTATATTACAATCTATTTCTACTATATCTATATTGCTTACTAAGCAATCAAAAAACAAATTTATAAATTATTTCTTTTGCTATACTTAACAAATTCTTAACAAATTAATTAATCCATGTGTAAATAACTACTGATACTTTTCATACTTTAGTAGCATGAAAAATATTAATTTTATTTACCTTTAAAATTTATCAGGTATGAAAAAAATAAACATTATTCTAAGTCTATTAGTACTGCTATGTTTCAGTCATTCTTATGCACAGGTTCTTGCATCAGGATATAAAATTATAAACAAAATTCATCTGGAAGGCGATGGAAGCTGGGATTATCTTACAATGGATGATTCTACATCAAGATTGTATATCTCGCATGGAACTATTGTTCAAGTGTTGGATGTAAACTCACAAAAAGTTGTAGGTACAATCCCCGACACCAAAGGCGTTCACGGGATAGCATTGGCAAGAGACATTAATAAAGGATTTGTAAGCAATGGCAAAGATACTTCGGTAACTATCTTTAATCTTAAAACATTTGAGGTTATTACTAAAGTAAAAGTTACAGGAAAAAATCCTGATGCAATTCTTTATGATCAGTTCTCGCATAAAGTTTTTGTATATAATGGCAGAAGCAATAATGCCACAGTTATTGATGCAAACACAAATAAAGTAATCGGTACGATAGCCCTGCCGGGCAAACCTGAATTTTCAGTTACTGATGGTAAAGGAAAAATATATGTAAACATCGAAGATAAAAGCCAGGTTTGTATGATCAACCCTTCTACCTTAAAGGTAGAGCAAACATGGACTGTTTCGCCCGGTGAAGAACCAAGCGGCTTGGCGATTGACACGAAGAACCATCGCTTATTCGCAGTATGCGACAACAAATTAATGATCGTTTTAAATGCCGATAACGGTAATGTAGTTTCCAAATTAGATATAGGAGAAAGAGTTGACGGCGTAACATTCGATCCATCATTAAAACGTGCATACAGTTCCAATGGTAACGGGACATTAACTGTTGTTCAGGAAGAAAATGAAAACACATTTAATGTATTGGAAAATTTCACTACACAGAAAGGGGCAAGAACTATTACATTAAATACAAAAACACATCGAATCTACTTACCGGTTGCTGAATATGGAGAAACTCCGGCAGCTACAACAGAAAACCCAAAACCACGCCCTGCTGTTAAACCAAGTACATTTACTATACTTGAGATACAGCCTTTGTAATTTAATGTTAAAAAAAAATTCAATAAAATAATTTGATTTAGTTTAAAAAAATTGATAACCTTTTTTTAAAATTATTGTGTTTTCGTTAAGGACACTATAGGACGCTAATAAAAACGCACATAAAATTGATTAAAAATAAATATTCAAATTACAAATATTTCATTTGAAATTGACAATAGTTATGTGTTTCAAAGCCAGAATAATATTAGTCTTTATTATTTCATTTTTATTTTTAATATCAAATAGTTATTGCCAACTTGCAATTAATACAGCTATGACACCTTTGCAGCTTGTTCAGAATACACTGTTGGGCAGCGGTGTTACTGTTTCAAATATTACATATACAGGAGGCGCAAATTCAAAAGCGTATTTCAGCAATGGAGCTGCAACTAATCTCGGGTTAAACAGTGGAATTATTTTATGCACAGGCATTGTAACCCAGATACCCAATCCCCAATCTTATTTTATGTCTACAAATTTAGGACTTTCCGGAGATCCTGATCTTAATACTATTGCGGGGACGACACAGACATACGATGCCTGCGTACTTCAGTTTGATTTTGTCCCTTTATCCGACACCGTTAAATTTCGTTATATATTCGGTTCTGAAGAATATCCCAGGTATGTTTGTTCTCAATATTTCGATGTATTCGGATTTTTTATAACAGGTGTCAATCCATTGGGAGGCAATTATACTAATTATAATATTGCGCGAATACCCGGCTCAGCTTTACCTGTTGGAATAAACAGCGTAAACAATGGTTCTCCCGGCAGCGGATATAATGCATCCGGCTGTCTTTCCTTAGCCTATCCTAATTATTATGTTGATAATGTTGCACTGAACGGACAAACAATTTGCTTTGGCGGTTTCACTAAGCCTCTGACCGCATGGTGTCACGTAACTCCTTGCCAGACATATCACGTTAAACTTGCAGTAGGTGAAGTATCGAATGGACTGTATGATTCTGGCGTATTCCTTGAAGCAAATAGTTTTTCTTCAAATACTTTTCATGTCAGCACATCATATTCAAATCCGGCATTCGGGAATAATGCTGTTGAAGGTTGTTCGAGTGGCGTTTTTTCATTTATTATACCTTCTACTGCCACTACGCCTTATACGATAAACTATACAATAGGAGGAACTGCAGCAAATGGCATAGATTATCCATCAATCCCAGCCAGTGTTACTATTCCCGCAGGTCAAGATTCTGCCGCGGTTGTTATTTCGCCATTTTTTAACGGCATTTCTGATGGAATCAAAACTGTGATTCTTACATATACCAATGGATGCAACACCCAATCAGATACAATCTTTATTGAAGATAATATTCCGCTAACTATAACAGCAATCGATAGCGAAAATATTTGTATTGGATCGTCAGCGACACTTTCTGTTATTACTGGCGGAGGAGTTCCGCCATATTCATATACGTGGAGCAATGGCGCAGGAAACGGAAATCCGGTTGCTGTCAGTCCCACTGCTACTACCACATATACGTTAACCGTTACCGATAATTGTTCACAATCAGCCACCCATGATATTGTAGTTACCGTAGGTTCGTTAAGCGCAATAGCCACGTCAACAGATGAAAATTGCGAACAGTCAAACGGAACTGCTACCGTAATTCCATCCGGAAACTGCATTCAAGGTTGGGCATATTTATGGAGTTCCGTTCCCCAGCAAACAGCAGCAACAGCCACCAACCTGCCTGCTGGAGTTTACACGGTTACGCTCTCCTGCGGAGCATGCACTACCACAACATCAGTAACAATTAATAACCTGGCAGGCCCTTCGGTTGCTATCGTAAATTCAACTAACACTATTTGTAGCTATGCTGATGGAGGCGCATCTGCTTCGGCAAGCGGCAACAATCCTCCTTTTAGTTATAACTGGTCAAATGGTGAGACGGGAGCTACTCTTTTAAATGTAACTGCAGGCGCATATAACGTTATTGTTACAGATGCCGTTGGATGTATTGCCTCGAATTCAGTAACTATTACAGATACTCCTAGTCCTACTGTAACAGTTTCCTCACAAAATGAAATTTGCAATCATGCTAATGGAACTGCTACAGTTAACGCTACCGGCGGACTTGGTAGTTACACGTACTTATGGAGCAACAATCAAACCACATCAACTATAACTGGTCTTACTCAAGGTAATTATTCAGTAACCGTAAGCGATAGCGAATGCAGTATTCCTGCAACTATTAATGTTATGACAGCTCCAGGTCCAATTGCTGGATTCTCCGAGCACCCAAAGATTTTAACAGTTTTTGACGGTCCTGTTACTTTTACAGATAACTCTACCGGAAACATTGTAAACTGGCAGTGGAATTTTGGAGATAATTCGTCATCTGGCAGCGGCGATAATGTAACTCATTCGTATCTGAACATTGGGACATATCTTGTTACCCTTATTATAACTGACAATAACGGATGTAAAGATACTATAAGCGACACAATAAAAATTAGAGATATTTTCACTCTTTATATCCCGAATGCTTTTACGCCAAACGGTGATAATATAAATGATTTGTTTTACCCAAGTGGTATTAATGTAGATCCTGACAATTTTAACATGATGATTTTTGATCGTTGGGGAAACCTTGTATTTAAAACAAGTAAATGGGAAATAAACAACAGCGAGGGATGGAAAGGAACATTAAATAATAAAGAATCAATAAATGATATTCTAATGGATGTTTATGTATATAGAATAGTGGCAAAAGAACTTGATGGTCCAAAACATGAATATATAGGACAGATTACGTTGATACCATAAATTAATATATTAAAATGAAACAAAAAGTTTACAAAAATATTTTTTAAACTCATGACAAAATTTCTCTAAGTTTATTGTGCACCTTGAACTTTAATTTAGTTAATAAATAGTAACCATATATAAACTTAAAACTTTTTTTAAATAAAAAAATAACGGCTATGAAAAAGATATTTATACTTTTAGTAATTGTGATTCTTTATTCACAATTTATTTTTGCGCAAAAGACTGTATGGCCAATGAACGGTAAAATCAGGGTTTATTTCAATCGCCCTGTAAATACAAGCGTTTCGAGCGGCACGAATGCCGTATATCTTAACAGTTGCATTGCCGATACATTGGTTAATTATATTAACAGGGCAAAATATACATTGGATTTTGCCGTTTACAATACATCCTCATCCACTGCAGTTAACAAAGTTATTACAGCAGTGAATAATGCTAAGACCAGGGGTGTAACTGTAAGATGGATATATGACGGCAGTTCTACAAATTCTGCATTGAGCAGTTTGAATTCAGGCATTAATAAATTGGGAAGCCCTACAACATCATCATATGGGATTATGCATTGCAAGTTCATGATTATTGATGCTAATTCATCTACCACTACCGATCCTATTGTATGGACAGGATCCACAAACTTTAGCACCCAACAATTTAATACGGATGTGAATAATGTAGTTATTATACAAGATAAACCGCTTGCACAGGCATATACTGCCGAGTTCAATGAAATGTGGGGCAGCATTACGGCAACGCCTAATGCCACGAACTCTAAATTCGGACCTCTTAAAACAGATCCTTTAAGCACCCATACATTCACAATTGGCGGTAAAACTGTTGAACTTTATTTTAGTCCTACAGATGGCGCTAATGCTCATATAGAAAGCGCTATCGCTTCAGCAGGCACGGATTTATATTTTGGTGTTTACACATTTACTGAGAATGTTGATGCGAACGCAATTGTTACAAAACATAACGCAGGCGTTTATTCTGCCGGAATTATTGACCAATACAGCGAATACCAGGGAAACAGTTCTGCTTGCACTTCTTGCCCTTATTCAATTCTAACGAGCGGGCTCGGAAGCAGCCTTTTTAAAGTATATACTCAGAGTAATTCAATATATCACAGCAAATATGTTATTGTGGACCCATCAAATACATCTTCCGATCCTTTGGTAGAAACCGGTTCGCACAATTGGACATCTTCGGCTGATACCAAAAACGATGAAAATATTTTGATAATTCATGATGCTACTGTAGCAAATATGTATTATCAGTCTTTTTTCAAGAATTTTACTGACCTTGGAGGAACGCTGAATGTGATTACAGGTGTAGAACCTGATGATAAACCATCTTCATTATTTATTTATCCGAATCCCTGCAGCGGTTATTTAACTATCAAAGCATCGGGCTCAGATATTTTTAATAACTTGGAAATTCAGCTTTTTGATTTATACGGGAGGGAAGTCCTTACGCAGATCATACAATCTCAGGATTATTTTAAAATAAATACTGAAAATCTTAAGGAAGGAATATACTTTCTGAAAATAGCAACACCTTCTTCAGTTCAAACTAGAAAACTGGAAGTGATTAGATAAATGAAAAATTAGTTAATAAAATGTTTGCGTATATTTTTTAAAAAATATGTACAAAAAAATGTTGTTACTGATAAATATTGGCAATAAAAAAAATAACACCTATTTTTTATGAAAAATATTGTATTGATTTTTCTGACGCTTGTTCTGCAAATAGATTTAAAAGCACAAACGATAAAAATTCTTTTTGATGCTACAAAAGCTGAAACTGCTGGCAATGCCGATTGGGTTATTGATGCAGACCAGCATAATCTTGATTGGAACCCGGGACCTATATTGAATGGCGGTGATGAATCGAATGCCCAGCAATTTCCCACGCCAGATCAGTCAACTGTTATAAGTTCAACAGCAGAAACATATTGGGAAGGCAGCCTTTCGGCATGGGGAATTGATATGGTAAAAAGAGGATATCATGTTGAAACTCTTCCATACAATGGGGCGATAACCTATGGCAATACAAGTAATGCCCAGGATCTTTCGAATTATAAAGTATTTATTATTGATGAGCCGAATATCAGGTTCACTTCTGTAGAAAAAACAGCGATGTTGAACTTTGTACAGAATGGAGGAGGATTGTTTATGATTTCTGACCATACTGTCTCCGATCGTAATGGCGATGGCTGGGATTCTCCTCATATATGGAACGATTTTATGGATACAAATACCGTGCATCCGTTCGGAATTCATTTTGATTATGCTAATTTCTCCCAAACAACTTCGAATGTTGCAAATTTACCCGGTGATCCTTTATTGCATGGAATTATGGGAAATGTAACAGAAGTTAAGTGGAGTGGCGGAACCTCCATGACTTTGAGTACTGCAAATAACGCTTCCGTAAAAGGCGTAGTATTTAAAACAGGTGCATCAACAACAGGAACTACAAATGTTTTGGTTGCTTATGCAACTTATGGTTCAGGACGTGTTGCTGCAATGGCTGACAGTTCACCTGCTGACGATGGTACAGGCGATCCAAATGATCAGTTGTATAACGGTTGGATCCAGGATGCATCAGGTAATCACGAAAAAATAATTGTGAATGCTACAATTTGGCTGGCTACAGAAGCAACGCATGTTTCGGATTATCCAAACATTGAAACCAAAATGATTTACATTTACCCGAATCCATCCAGCAATATTGTCAATATTGATATTCCTAAAAATATGAATCTGAACAGCGCTCAGATTATAATTTCTGATATTGTCGGGAAAAAAGTGTTGCAACTGGATAAAATCACAAATTACAGTATTTCTTTTTCAGTAAATCAATTAAAGGAAGGACTTTATTTTGTCCATTTGAATGAAGACGGTGTTTTAAAAGATTTAAGCAAATTAATGATACAATAATTTTTTTTAGCTAATCGTCATTATTCTTTTTATAATGAAAAAAATATTACTTTTCAGCTTCATCCTTATATTCTGGGTTAATCATACGCAAGGACAACCAGCATTTAATGAAAACAAAAACGACAGCACTTTTAAATATTCTCCGGAAACATTACACGGATATTTTAATTTGTTGGGGAAAGATTTGAAAGAACAGGTTACGGCACCAACAAAAATGAACAATAGGCAAATATTACATTTTGGTTTATTTGCTGTTGCTACAACAGCCTTGATTATTTCCGATCCTACTGTTGACGATTTTGCAAGAAGGGCAAAAGAAAAATATTCACGTGTTCGATTGGCAAGTCCTGTAATTACAAATTTCGGAGCGAAATATGCTTTTTATAGTGTTGGAGCGCTTGAATTGACGGGGCTTATATTCAATGATAAAAAACTGATAATTTCGGGAATGCTGGCAACGCAGGCAATGATTACATCGGGCTTGTTTACTCGTATTGGTAAAATTGTTTTCAGCCGCGAACGACCTAGTGCTTCATATGGAACCGGAACCGATGAAAGAGGCGGAGCATGGCATGGAGCACCGGATTTTTTGGATAGCTGGATTGACAATAAAAAACTTCCCTGCTCAGGTTACGATGCTTTTCCTTCGGGTCACACATCTATGGCTTTTTCAATAGCCACAGTTTATGCAATAATGTATAAAGATAATGTTGCTGTGCCGATTATTTCATATACTATTGCTTCTTTGGTTGGATTATCAAGGCTTACAGAGCATGCACATTGGATGTCGGATGTTTTTGTTGGCGCTGCGTTAGGATATTTGTGCGGGAAACAAGTGGTGAAAAATTACCAGAAATTGAATAATGTTGCGCCATCAAATCATAAACATAAAAATATTTCTTTAAGTCTGAACTATGATGAAAAGACTTATTTTGCCGAAATAAATTATACATTCTGACAGAAGGAAATATTTTACAAGTTCCCATATTTAGCCAAAACAACATTCTCAATTCTGGATTTAGAAAGTTTTTTATTTCCTGCCTTGCCCTCTAATCAAATTTTCTAAATTTGCAGGAAGAAAAAAATATTTTATGATATATCTGAAAAGGATTTGGAATGAACAACCATTAACATTAGTGATGCTGACTGCAATTTTTTTGAGACTGCTGGCTGTGATTTTCTCAAAAGGTTTTGGAATGCACGATGATCACTTTCTTGTTATTGAAGCTGCGCAATCATGGGTTGACGGATACGATTACAACGACTGGCTTCCTCATAACAGTCATACTGGTCACGCAACAGGACATTCAATGTTTTATGTGGGTCTGAATTTTATTTTATTGAAATTTCTCCATTTCACAGGCATCTCCAACCCCCAAACCCTGATGTATATAGAACGCTTCCTGCATGCATCGCTTTCACTGCTTGTAGTGTATTATGGTTTTAAAATTACAGAAAAAATTTCAAATCAAAATAATGCAAAAATTGTCGGTTTTATTTTTGCATGTTTCTTTATGTTCCCCTTTTTAAGCGTGCGAAATTTGGTTGAAGTTGTTTGCATACCTTTTTTGTTTCTTGCAGTATGGCAACTTCTAAAAGATGATGAACTAGAAAATAAACATTATCTTTTATCGGGTATTTTCTTAGCTATTGCAATGGGAATACGAATTCAAACAATATTTTTTATTACAGGTTTGGGACTTTTTTTATTGATAAAAAAGAAATGGAAAGGATTTGGAATCTGGTCTGTAATTATTTTTGTTACTTATTTTATTATACAGGGAGTCCCTGATATTTTTTTATGGGGGTATCCATTTGCCGAAGTATCAGAATACATCAATGTATGTGTAACTACAGCCAGCGCATATATCGTGCTACCATGGTTCAGTTATTTACTATTCATACTTGGCATATTAATTCCACCTATCAGTATATTTATGTTGATAGGATATATTAAAGGTTTTAGAAAATATTTGATTCTAACATTACCGGTTTTTATTTTTTTATTGATACATTCTGTCATTTCAAATAAACAGGAAAGGTTTATATTGCCTGTTCTTCCGTTTTTTATTATTACAGGTGTTGCAGGAATGAATGAATTTATTATTAATAAACCTTTCTGGCAGAAACATAAAAAAATCATCAAAGTATCATGGATAATTTTCTGGTCGCTTAGCTTTATTGCATTGCCATTCGTTACCGTTCATTATTCAAAGCAGTCAAGGTGCGAAGCCATGTATTACCTCAATCATTATAAAAGTAATATTACATCGCTTCTGCTAAATGATATGAATTACAATGAACCCGAAATGATACCTTTGTTTTATTTAGGAAAATGGGATGTGGGAATATATATGATAAGTAAAGGTAAAACATTTAGTCATTTTAAGAACCAGATTAAATTGATTGATAAAAAATATTATCCACAGTTCGTTCTGTTTTTCGGAGAAAAAGATTTATCGGCAAGAATAGATACTGTTAAACAAGTTATGCCTTATATCGTTCCTGAAAAAATAATTTATCCCAGTTTAATTGATCATTTGTTATGTCGGATCAACCGGCATAATAATAATCAAACAGTTTTTATTTACAGAAATATTTATTCTTTTAATCATTAATCACATGGTAAAAATACCTTTCGCAAAGCCTTCATTTAAAGGTAATGAGTTGAAGTATGTAACAGAATGTATTACCACGGGATGGATAAGTTCAATAGGTAGTTATGTCTTGGAATTTGAAAAAGTAATTGCTTCTTTTCATGGAGTGAAACATGGCATTGCCACATCTTCTGGAACCACGGCTCTGCATCTTGCACTCGCTGCCCTTGATATTAAAGAAAGTAATGAAGTAATAGTACCTGACATAACTTTTATAGCTACTGCGAACGTAGTTAAATATTGCAATGCCCTTCCAAAGCTTGTTGATGTTAATATCAACGATTGGAATATTGATGTTTCAATTCTTGAAAAATCAATAAACGAAAATACAAAAGCAATTATTCCGGTTCATATTTACGGGAATCCGGCAAGGATGAATGAAATAATGAAAATTGCGGAAAAATATAAACTTGCCGTAATTGAAGATTGTGCAGAGTCGTTTGGCGCAGAAGAAGGAAATAAAAAGACAGGTTCGTTCGGTTTAATCAACTGCTTTAGTTTTTTTGGAAATAAAATAATTACAACAGGCGAAGGAGGGATGTGTCTTACCAATGATGATAAACTTGCAGAAAAGCTAAGAATATTGAGAGATCATGGTATGGATAAAAACAGGAAATACTGGCACGCTGTTACAGGCTTTAATTACCGTATGACAAATTTACAAGCGGCTATAGGTCTTGCGCAATTTGAGCAATTCAATAAATTTTATGAAGCACGTGATTTTATTTATAAAGAATATATTTCTCTTTTAAAAGATTATCCGTTCATTAAATTTCAGGAAACAAATTCAAATAAAAATGTAAACTGGTCATCAACAGTTCGCATCTCTGGTATTAATCAGCAAATAAGAAATAAGATAATCGATGATCTTCTTGAATCGGGAATAGAATCAAGACCATTCTTTTATCCATTACATACTATGCCTGCATATTCAGATAAGGTTTATCATGCATCCGGTTTTTTCGTCTCAAATTTGTTGGCTGAAGAGGGAATTGCTCTTCCAACATTTGTTGATATGAACAGTGACCAAATTAAATATGTCTGTGAACGATTAGTTGTTTCAATCGAAAAAAATGCCCACCTGCCGGCAGGGCAGGCAAAACAAAAAATTATGGAATGAATATTTCTATAATACTTCCCACATATAACGAGGCTTCAACGATTAATAAATTAATCAGCGAAATTATTTCAATTGCTGAAAAAGAGAAGTATGATTATGAAGTAATACTTGTAGATGATAACAGCCCTGATAAAACACATGAAGTTGTTAGTAATGAATTTGCCAATAATCCACATGTATTGCCATTGTTGCGGACAAATGAAAAAGGACTTGCCACAGCCATCCTTCACGGTATTCATCATGCTTCGAAAGATAGGATACTTATAATGGACACGGATTTTAATCATCCTCCTAAACTTATACCTGTTATGGCTATAATTACTGATTATTATGATATTTGTGTAGGTTCAAGATATGTAATAGGCGGAGGGATGAATGCTCCGCGATGGCGTAATACCGGTAGTAAAATTTATAATCTTTTTATCAGGATAATTATTGGTTCGCAAACACATGACAACCTGAGTGGTTTTTTTATTTTTAAAAAAGATATTCTACCGCAATTGAAAATTGAAAATATTTTTTATGGCTACGGTGACTATTTCATTCGTTTTCTTTATGCTGTTCAGAAATTAAAAAAATCTTTAGTCGAGATACCCGTATATTATCATGCTCGCGAGGGTGGAGTAAGCAAAACAAATTTCTATAAGGAAATTTTTAGATACACCAAAACTGTTCTCAAAATAAAATTAAGAACAGAAAAATATTTCTGATATGCTTTTAAAATATTTCACAAAACAGAATCTCTTCAGAATCGCATATTAGTTTTGACCTAAATTTAAAAACAAAAACCTATGAAAAATGTAATTTTAATTTCAATCGCATTGGTCCTTGGATTCTCAGCCTGTGGACAAAAACTAAAAAAAGATGACGTACCTGCTGTGATCACAGCAAAATTCAAAACGCTTTATCCGAAAGTTGAAGATGTAAAATGGTCAAAAGAAGATGCCAATTATGAAGCAGAATTTGACCTGAACAAAGTGGAAACTTCCGTTGTGTTTGATGCAAGCGGAAATGCCCTTGAAACAGAATCTGAAATTTCAGTGAATGACCTTCCAGCTGCTGCTAAAACATACATAAGCACAAATGTTCCCAACGAAAAAATAAAAGAAGCATCAAAGATAACTAATTCCAAAGGTGTTGTAACATTTGAAGCAGAAGTGAAAGGCGTGGATTACATTTTTGATAAGGATGGTAAGTTTATTAATAAATCGGAAGAGGAAAAAGATAATGATTAATGATAATCAAATATAAATTGTTGACTTTTAAAAAAAAGGAAAGTGTTTTTTCACTTTCCTTTTTTTATAATTTAGCAACATGTATAAATACGTTAAGATATATTTTATTTTTCTATTTTTCCTATTCGCTTTTTCAACAGAAGCTCAAAATAATAACAATGCAGTTGGAAAAATTACAGGAAGGATCTTTGATTCACTAACAGGACAGCCTGTTGAGTATGCAACAATAAGTTTGTTTACCCAAAATGAAAATAAGTTAGTGAATGGCGTAACTGCTGACGATAAGGGCGTTTTCAAACTAACCAATGTATCAGCAGGCACTTATAAAATATTTATTGATTTTATGGGGTATAAAAAGAGTGAAAAGGATAATATTATTGTAAGCCGGGAAAAAATGAATGTTATTATTGGTGATATAAAATTATCAAGCAAACAAACCATGCTAAAAGCGCTAACAGTTACTGCCGATAAAAATTTTATTGAAAACAAAATTGATAAAATGGTTTACAATGCCGAAAAAGACATTACCTCTCAGAGCGGTGTAGCTTCTGACGTATTGAAAAAAGTGCCACAGGTATCGGTGGATGTTGACGGCAATGTGGAACTTCAGGGCAACTCAAATATTCGTTTTTTAATTGACGGTAAACCCTCAGTCCTTTTTGGTAGTAATATTACCGATGTATTGCAATCCATTCCCTCAAACCAGATACATAGTATAGAAGTCATTACCAGCCCTGGCGCAAAATATGACGCAGAAGGAACAGGCGGCATTATAAATATAATACTGAAAAAGAACAATGTTTACGGAATCAACGGCACCGTATCTTTATCAGGCGGTACGCGTTTAGAGAATGGTTCTCTTAACCTGAATGCGCGTAAAGGTAAGTTTGGCGTCAATGCTTATCTTAGCGGGAACGCCCAATTGCTTTCAACAACAATTAATAAAATGGATCGTTCGTCGCAGGATACATCAACAATATCCAGCTTGCTTCAAAACGGTGAAAGCGATTTCAGCAGGAACGGTTATCAATCGGGTGTAGGTTTTGATTGGGATATAACTCCAAAAAATAATATCAACGGAACTTTTGGTTACAATTATTTTGGTAACAATAACACAGGAAGCGCAAATCGCCAAAGCCTTTTACAGGATATTTCAGGAAACCAGCTTTCTGATATTAATGATGTGATCAATACGTCAAATAAATTTCATGAATATTCTTATGATTGGGGCTTGGGCTATAAAAAGAAGTTTAAAAAAGAAGGTCAGGAGCTTGAAGTTATGTTTAATTCTTCCAATGGAAATAAATATTCCTATTATGAGCAAACTCAAAAACATTTATCACCCGATTCTATATATAACAGCTCATATGGAAAAAACCCAGGGATTGAAAATGAAACAAACATAGAAGTAAATTATACACATCCTGTAAGTGAAGATATTGTACTTGAAACAGGCGCTAAGGCAGAGCTGGACAATATAAACAGCAAATCGGATGTGTATTTACTAACTCCTTCTTCAGGTATTTACGATTTTAATACTGCTCAATCAACTTCAGTAGATTATAAGAGAGCTGTTCCTGCAGCATATCTTTCCCTTACATTCAAATTATTTAAATGGCTTGATATTAAGGCTGGCTGTCGCGATGAATATACAAAAGCAAAAGCTGATTATTCAAATTCAGGTGTTGTTAATTTGAATCCTTACAATACTGTTGTTCCGTCAATGTTTATTTCGCATACTTTTAAAAACAAACAGATATTAAAAATTAGTTACTCTCACCGCATCGAACGTCCGGATTATCGTGATATGAATCCATTCATTAATGCAAGCGATCCAAAAAATATTTCTACGGGTAACCCAAATCTTCACCCTGAAATTGGCGATAAAATTGAATTGGGTTATAGTCAAACTTTTAAAAATGGAGCTACGATTAATCCTACAATTTTTTATCGCGGGAATAAAGACGACATACAATCTTACACAAATTACTATCCTACAAAAAAAATTGGCGATTCAACCTATTCCAATGTAGCAATCAGTATGCGTGAAAATATTGGCAGGGAGGATAATTTCGGATTAAACTTATTTGCTTCAGTTCCTGTTACAGAAAAAATAAATCTTCGCACAAATATTTCCTGCTTCCAAAGATATATCAATACAGGTATGGCATCAGGAGGCAATATACAAGGCTTTAATTACCGTGCAAACATTAATGCATCTTATGAAATAAGCAGCTCGCTGATTATTGAATTGTTGGGTAATTTTAATTCTCCGCGTATAAATGCACAAGGTAAGATGCCTGCATTCACTACCTATAACTTTGCTTTCCGCAAAAAATTATTTCATAAAAAAGGAAGTATTGCAATAACTGCTACCAATTTCTTTGACAAATATGTAAATCAGAAAACAGAGCTTACAGGAGAAAATTTTACAATAGCGAATACGCGTCAATTACCTTATCGTTCGTTTGGATTTAATTTTACATATAAGTTCGGAAAGATGGAATTCAAGAAAGAAAAAGAAATTGAAGATATTAATTTGACTAATCCTCCGGGAAATTAGAAAGTGTTTTGTTTCCCAAATTATCCGATAAAGTGTGAAGTCAGTTTCTATTTTATTTAAATCGTAACAAAAAAGAATATTTCTTTCGATATACCTATTAAATTTTGTAAAACTTAATTTATGAATATTTATAATTGAGTGGAACTATCACTTTAAATCCTATGTTTCTTCCCATATTATATATACCGCTTCTGCCCGACCAATTGTTCGGATATTGTTCAAAATATTTTAACCGGCTCAAATGCGATTGGTAAGCAACATCCGTGATATTATTAGCTGTAATGTTAATGCTAAATAATACCTTTCCGGATTTATTTATAATATCAGTACCTGCGCCAGCGCTGAATAAAGTATAACCAGGCGTTACCGTTTCAGTGTTATCGGCAAGATAAACTTTGTCCTGCTTTGCAAAATAATCCAGTTCCACTTTTGCGTAGATTGAAGAAAAATTTCTAAATTTTTTCTTAACATTGGTTCGTAATTCAGAATGCCAGTGCAACGGCGGAATAAAGGGCAAATACCTTGAACTATCTGTTATATGAATACCGCTTCCTCCTAAATTTTCTGCATAAATTACAGAAACTGAATTCTCGAAATGCAACAAGTCTAGCGGATGCGGATGTATGTCAAAACTAACTTCGCCGCCATATAATTCGGCGCGCGATTGCTGAAATTTATAATAGGCTATGTCCTTAGTGTAATTTGAATCCTGTCCATTGCGGTTAAGCAGTTTTTGATTGAAAATGTAATTAGCTATATTATTATTGAAAAGTTCAAGGCTGCCGTTAGCATATTTTGAAGAAAAGAAAACCCCGAAGTCTTCCTGCAAACTGAACTCTGGTTTAAAAGCCGGATTCCCTAACTGATACATATTTGTTCCTGGATGAACACCGTTTGCAGATATCTCGGAAATATTAGGTGCTCTGAATCCCCTGGCTACATTTGCTTTTATAAAGAATTTCTTCGAAATATTATATGTAGCGCCCATGCTACCCGAAATGCCTGAAAAGTTGTGGTTATAATTTAAAAAAATATGTTCTGCTCCGGAAGTATCAGGCAAATTAACCTGTTCATCAAACCCGGTTACAGGATTTGTATTGGTAAACATTTCATTATTCTTAAAAAAACGATTGTCATATCTAACCCCTGCGCTTACTTCCAATTTATCAAAAGATTTTTTTAAGTGAGTAAAAGGACCTATTTCAAACAAATTATAATCAGGAATAATAAATTCGGTTCCTTTATTCGTATTGTTTTGCTTCATTCCATTTATTCCGAATGCTGTTTCCCATCCTTTTGTTTCCGGCAGGAAATATTTTATATCATAAGTAACAGTATTCAGAACAAGGTAAAGTCCTGGAATATCGGTTTCCTGTGGATGGCTGTATTCTCTGTGATCACTTTGTTGCCAACCAAAATTCACTTCTATTTTTCCGGAACCAATAATAAAATTATTAAGCGAAGATATGCTGAAATGCTGCACATGCTGATGCAGCGCAGTAATTTTATATGATTTTAATTCTGAATTTGAAACTATAGGTCTGATTGTGTCGACTTCCGTTATTTGTTTTGTAAACTTACGCGTTGTCGAATCGCGGCTGCCATCAGGTATTTCAGGCTGATCATCAAAAAGAGAAAAATTCAAATGTGAGTATCCCCACTTTTTATTTAATCCGATATATCCGTTTGCGTCCGATTCATTATATGCAGTCCCATAAACGCGACCATCAACTTTGTTTTGGTAATTAGCAGCCTGTTTATGTGATATTCTTCCTCCCCAGATAACACCATTTTTATTTCCTGCAAGCGATGCCGAGCTTCCTATCAGTCCACTGTTAGTTTGATATTCGGCAAGAAAATTTCCTTTAATAGTGTTATTAGGTACAGGTGGCGAAGAAATAAGGTTTACAACTCCTGCTAATGCGTCAGAACCATAAATTAGGCTGGCAGGACCTTTTACAACTTCAATTTTATCAGTCGAATATTCATCAGCTTCTACGCCATGTTCATCGCCCCATTGCTGCTCTTCTTGCCGAACTCCATCGCACAATGTCAACACACGATTATAACCAAGTCCGTGAATAAATGGTTTTGAAACATTCGGACTTGTAGTAATAGCGCTTACGCCAGGCATGTTTGCAATGGCGTCAATGATATTGGCGCTTATGTTCTGATCTATACTTTTTCTGTCAATAGCAATAATCGGAACCGGATTCTTTTTAATTTCTGTTGCATTCGATGTTCCTGTAACCACTACTTCGTTCATTTCTGCAACAGTTTCTTCCATTTTAAAGTCCATTGATGAGGTATTTTTCAGGTCAACAGTTAAAGCGATAGTTTTGTATCCAAGGAAACTTACCTGTACCAAAACTTTTACCCTGGGAAGATTTTCAATTTTGTAAAACCCTGTAATATCCGTAACAGCGCCAGTTTTTAAATCGGGAATATAAATGGTAACGCCGACAATGGCTTCACCGCTTTGCTTGTCGGTAATTTTACCTGATAGAATGTTTTGCGACTTAGCCGCTGCCATATTAATAAAAAAAATAAGCAGATATAATATAATCTTTGTTTTCATATTTTTAAATAATTGAATAATTGAAAATAGCATACCTTTTGAGGTAATGCAGGAATAATAAATAAATGGAGAAATTAAATAGACTGTAAAAATAAAACAGGAGGAGCTCTTAAATTAAAATAAGTTACGAATGAAATAAAATTTAAAGATGGGATAAATTTCGCAAATGATTGCTGTATAAATGCAACTGGTAATAGAAAAATCTTGTACTGAAAAAAGTAATGTGGCGTATTGTACCTCAAAATTTCGCAATGCCGATGGATTTTTTCAAAAGTTGTTTGTTGTTGCACATGACAGCGCGTGTCTTCATGTCCATAAAGATCATGGATGTATTCCTTCGGAAAAATGAACAAGAAAATTGTCAGCAGCAGGAAAACTGAAATATACCGCCTTAACCGGAATAACATTATTATTTATTTGTCAGGGTTAGTTATTAGAAATATTATTATTGACAAAATTAATAAATAGAATGAAATCCTTAAAAAATTAACAGCAATTAACAAAAAAGAAAGCTAATACAAAAATCAACATGAAATAATTCTTCATTTAGTCTTTTTGATAATTATTTTTAAAGGATTATAAAATACAGCAACAAAAGAGTTAAAACGAACATAAAAATGGAAAACACATTGTCCAGATAATTTTCTGATAACAGCATACCTTAAGATTTTAAATTTAATTTTGCAAAAATCTTATAATTCATGTTAAGTATTACCAATTTAAAATGAGATTCCTCACTATGTTCG
>CAINEZ010000487.1 GCA_903847905.1 uncultured Bacteroidota bacterium | reverse complement strand
TTTTCAGAAGCATCAGAAATATTAAAAGTAACTAAAGGCATTGATATATCGGACAAACAAATAGAAAACGTAGTCCATCATTACGGGGGGATTCTTGAAGAACAATTCAAAGAGGAAATAAAACAGGAATATCATCACTATAGTGAAGAAGAAAAAGCAACTCCCCACTATGTAATGGCTGATGGAGCGATGTATTTGACAAGAGAAGAAAAATGGAAAGAAGCTAAATTAGGTAGGGTATTTTCAGACAAAAATCACATTGAAGAAATTAATAAGAATAGAGGAATTATTTGCCAATCAAAATATGTAGCTCATTTAGGTAATCATAAAGAGTTTTTAGGTAAATTAGAATATTATTTAGAACCTTTAAAAGAGCTTATAATAATAGCCGATGGAGCTAAATGGATTTGGAATTGGGCTGATTTATTTTATGAAAATGCTGTGCAAATATTAGATTTTTATCATGCAAAGGAACATTTATGTGAATTTGCTTTAGAATTTTTTACTGATGAGCAACGAAAAAGCAAATGGATTGATGAAATGGCGGAATTGCTTTCAGATGATAAAATTGAAAATGTGATAAGCGAACTAAAGCAATTGCCTCTCTGTTTAAAAAAAATTGCCAATGACAAAAAAGAACAACTGATTAATTATTATGAAACAAACAAAAAGAGAATGTATTATAAAACCTTTAGGAACAAAGGCTACCTGATTGGTTCAGGTCCTATTGAATCTGCACACAGGTATGTAATGCAACAACGACTCAAATTATCTGGACAAAGATGGACATTAAACGGCTTTCAACAAGTAACAAATTTAAGAGTGGCCCACAAAAGTAATGACTGGCAAAAAGTTGTGGATATTATTAATAAAGCTGCTTAATGTGCAGTTTTTCGTACACCCCAATATAGCTTATTATATCGTTATTGGAGAAGATACTGAGGAAAAAGCACTTTCAGTAAAAGAGTGTCACATTAAGCTTTCCAATATGATTGAAGGAAAGTTAAAACTTATTGTAGATCTTACTAACGGAGGAAAGTCATCACCAGAAGCCAGAAAGATATTTAAAGAGTTATCTGAATTAGAAAGAACAGGAAAGATTGCTCTTATTGGAATACATCCGGTTGCAAGAGTCATTGCATCATTTGTTATGGGGATTTCTAAAAATAAGGATATGCGTTTTTTCAAGACAAAAGAAGAGGCGCTGGCCTGGTTGAAGGAATAAAACCAATCCCAATCCTATAGGGATTTCTACGACAAGGGTTGGATTACCATAATCAGGACTGATAAAATTTTAAGAGAAATAAATATATGGATAATACTTCAGAAAAAGATCGTATAAATGAAATCATTGAAGTCGTGATGAAAGTGGCAAGAGGAGATTATTCTGTTCAGCTTGAACTTTCAGACGAAAATGATGACATTGATTCACTGGCAATGGGTTTGAATATGATGATTGATGATATCAGGGAAAAGACGGAAGAAATACAGGCTGCAAACCAGCAACTAAGGGCAAGCGAGCAACAACTAAAGGCCGCTAACCAACAGTTACAAGCAGGCGAACAACAACTAAGAGCCGCTAACCAACAGTTAACAGCAAAAGAGCAGCAACTAAGGGCTGCTAATCAACAATTAACGGCAAAAGAACAGGGATTGCGGGCATCACAAGAGGCATTGCGGGTGAGCTGGGAGAAATTTATGAGTTTGGTTGAAACAGTAAACGATTGGATTTGGGAGGTTGATGCGGAGGGTCATTACACCTATGCCAGTCCAAGGGTCAGAGACCTGCTGGGATATGAGCCGGAGGAAATAATTGGCAGGACGCCGTTTGATCTGATGTCTCTGGAGGAAGCAAAGCGTGTTGGGGTAATCTTTGGGTCATTGGTCGCGGGACAAAAACCTATCATTAACTTGGTAAATACCAACATCCATAAAGATGGGCATTTGGTAACCTTGGAAACCAGCGGTATTCCGTTCTACGATGTCGAAAAGAAATTTAAGGGTTATCGCGGTGTCGACCGCGACATAACCGAGCGCAAGAATGCACGGGAAGAATTAATGAATAAAGTGAATGATTTGGAGCGGGCTAACAGGCTTATGGTGGGACGGGAACTGCAAATGATCGCATTAAAAGAAGAAGTAAACTCTCTTCTTGAAAAATCAGGACAATCTTGGAAATATGAAGCGCCAAAAAAGATAAAGGGTGAAATATAAAGAAGATATAAGTCAGATAATTGATGTAGAAACAGGGCAGGTGAAGGTGGGCAGAGAAAATGCAGTCTTGAGATCGAATGCGATAGGTTCGTGCATTGCTATTACCGCTTATGATTCAGTGAAAAAGGTAGGTGCAATAGCACATATTATGCTCCCGGGAAGATCACCAAAAGAAGACTCTCCCAACAAAACAAGATACGCTGCTGATGCCATAGACGTGATGATAGACCAGATGGCTTGTCTTGGAGTGAGTAAGAATGATCTTGAGGTATGTTTGGTTGGAGGAGGAAATGTGCTCCAAAGGAGTGATGATACTGTTTGTGAAGCTAACATTGAGTCGGTGATTAATATTCTAGAAGAAAAAGGCATCAGAATAAGGGCTAAAGTTTTAGGAGGCATACTGAGAAGATCTGTTTCTCTCGATCTTGAAAAAGGATGTGTATTTTATACCGAAGGAAATGAAGAAGAAAAACTGTTGCAATATGAATAAGGAACCATTGAATAGCAACGCTGTAATTCATACTCAATTGACCGTGTCTGACGAATCTGTTCGCAGAATGGTAAAGGATTTGGAGGAGGCTCAGCATGCGAGCCTGAACATCATCGAAGATTTGCAGAAGAGCAAAGAAGAATTAGAAATGACCCAGAATGCCTATCTGAATATTATGGAAGATATGGATAAAAAAAAGGAGGAGCTGAAAGAATCTAAAGAATTTGCTGAATTAATATGTAAAGTAACTCCAAGCGCTATATTCACTGTTGATAACGAAAAACGGATTACAAGCTGGAATATTAAGGCTACACAGATTACAGGCTTTTCGCAGGAAGAAATGATCGGGAAATCATGCTCTGCTTTTACTGAAGAACCCTGCCGTTCAAAATGCGGGCTTTATGATTCCTTAACACAAAAACCTATCAATGCAAGAGAATGTTCCATAATACATAAATCAGGGAAAAGAATTTTTATTTCTAAAAACGTAGATATTCTGAAAGACATTAATGGGATTATAATTGGCGGAATAGAAAGTTTTGAAGATATCTCCGGGCGCAAACTGGCTGAAGAAACTTTGCGGAAACGTGTCAAAGAATTGAACTGCCTCTACATCATCGCCGACTTGATTGAAAAAGATGATAGCATGGAGAAGATATTACAGGACAGTGCTGATGTTATGCCGAATGCCTGGTCTCATCCTGAAATCGCCTGCGTTCGCATCATTTATAGAGGAGAACAATATCAAACAGCAAATTTTCATAAAACAGAATGGCGGCAGTCCGCCGATATTAAAGTGGATGGTCAGCCTGTCGGTATGATTGAGTTCTGCTACCTCGAAGAGCGTACTATTAGGGATGAAGGGCCATTCTTAATGGAAGAGAGAAACTTGATCAACGCAATCGCTGAAAGGATTGGGAGGGTTGTTGAACGCAAGCAAGCGGAGGAGGCACTAAAAGAAAGTGAAGAAAAATTTCGTAGTTATATAGAAAATGCGCCAGACGGTGTATTTATTGTTGATGATACCGGCCACTATATTGGAGTAAACGATTCAGCCTGTAGTATTCTCGGTTATTCTGAGGACGAAATATTAAATTTTACAATCCATGATCTTCTTGCTAAAGAATCTTTTGAAGATGGTCTGGCTCACTTCAAAAAAATAATTGAAACAGGCATGGCGATATCGGATCTTCTTCATAAACATAAAGATGGTTCGACACGCTGGCTGACTATAAATGCGGTGAAGCTTTCTCAAACTCGTATTCTTGGTTTTGCTAAGGATATTACAGAGCGCAGGCAGGTGGAAATTGCATTGCAGAAAGCAAAGGAAGAAGCCGAAAACGCGAATAGAGCAAAATCCGATTTTCTTGCTACCATGAGTCATGAAATCCGTACTCCTCTGAATGGCGTAATAGGAATGACGGAATTGGCGCTTACAACGAATCTGTCAGTAACCCAACGTGATTATCTTGAATCAGTTCAAACATCGGCTTATACGCTCCTTGATACAATAAATAATATTTTGGATTTTTCGAAAATTGAAGCAGGGAAACTTGAAATAGAAAAAGAGGAATTTAATATCCGCGAAATGATTGAAAAAAGCGTGGATATACTGACAGCGAGCGCTTATGAAAAAAATATAGAATTGCTGTGTGAAATTGAACCCACTTTGCCTGATTTCTTTATTGGCGATGCTCTGAGAATACGGCAGATATTGGTAAATTTAATCAGCAACGCTATTAAATTCACTGAAAAAGGTGAAATTCATATCTCTGTTAAAAAACAAGTTGATATGGATAATCCTGAAGAGAATGTTCGTGTTCTTTTTAGTGTGAAAGATACGGGGATAGGTATTCCGAAAAATAAGCTGGTAAATATTTTTGATCATTTTATTCAGGCGGATAGTTCAACAACCCGGAAATATGGAGGCACCGGATTGGGGTTAGCTATTTCGAAAAATTTGACGGAAATGATGAAAGGGACGCTAATGGTAGAAAGCGAGCCGGATACAGGTAGTACGTTTTCTTTTGAAATCCCATTGAAGGTTTTAAAAACGAAGGGAGCGAAAACAAAACCTTTAAAGCTGTCCCTTACGGAGGAGATTAAAAGAGTGCTGATAGTAGATGATAATGCTACCAATCGGAAAATAATGCAGGGTATGTTTACCTATTGGGGAATTGATTCTGTTTTGGCTTCTAATGGGGATAGAGCCTTGGAGTTGCTGAGAGAAGCAAATAAGAATATGAACTTTTTTGATATTGTGTTTCTCGATATGCACATGCCTTTGATGGATGGATTAACCGTTGCGGAAAAGATTAAATATGAACTCGACTTGGTTTGGATGCCAGTGATAATAATGTTTTCTTCGATTGAAAAAGGCAATATTATAGAAATTGGCAAGAAGCTGGGAATTGACCAATACCTTACAAAACCTGTAAAAATGAATAATTTGTTTGAGGTATTGCTTAATGTAAAAAATAAAAATCAAAAAAAGAAAGAACAAACAATCATAGAAATAGAAAAGGAAAACCCTGATTGCATCGGGGCAGGCATAAATATCTTTTCGGGAAAAACTATTTTAATAGCGGAAGACAATAGCATTAATTTGAAATTGTTAAATTCCATGTTAATGAAAACCGGTGCAAAGATATTAATTGCAACAGATGGAGCGGAGGCAATTGAACGTTATAAAAACAATTCTGTTGACATGATCTTTATGGATGTTTTTATGCCCGGAACCGACGGTTTTCAGGCAACTAAATTTATCAGGGAAAAGGAGGGCGCCGGCAAACATACACCGATAATAGCATTAACGGCAATTGCAATGCAAGGCGACCGTGAAAAGTGCCTGGCGTATGGAATGGATGATTATTTATCCAAACCATTTAAAATAGAGGATTTATATGAAATGGCCCGAAAATATTTATTGCAACCTGTTCATCAGAAAATAGCATCACATGTTGAATTACAGGAAAGCGAAAAGATTTTTAACAAACAAGAGCTACTATCGCATGCCGATAATGATAAGGAATTTTATAAAGAAATAATAGCTGATTTCAAAAAATTGTTTCCTGATTTGTTAAAAAAACTAATGCAGGCAATTAAAGATTCTGACTATAAACAAATTGAATATTTTTCTCATACACTTAAAAGTATGTGCGGAACTATGCAGGCCGTTGAACTTAGAGATATTGCTGCAAAGATCGAAGTCGCATCAAAAAAACAAAAAGATAGTAACGAAATTCAGGAACTTTCCGAACAAATGGAAATTGCTTATAACGAATTATTGCCATTACTCGATGATGAGGAAATATAGATACAGAAACTTCATGTTTTTTCAATACCAGGTTGCATTTATTAGTTGAATCTATGAGTTCCCGAATTTTTACAGTAATTTATTTTATCACCATTTTTGTTAATGATTTTTCCCTTCTCATAATTAATACATTAATTTTGCGTCCTTTTTATGCTGGACTCTATTAAAATTAAAAATTCCGATCTGCTTCGTCAGGTGCTCGATCAGGTCAATACTCTTGAGCATCGCTTCTATGATGAAGATATGAATGAACTGGACACCTTGCTATCAATCACAAGCATACAATCCCAAAGAATTTCAACCATCATCACTTTTATTGATCAGAATCGCAAAGAGCTTCTCAATATTGCAGGCTGGTGCCGCTACAAACCGCAGGAACTGTCGGCATCCGTTTTTAATGATTTGAAAAAATCACTTGAAATCGAAGAAGAAAATTTCATTTTGTCCAATGAGCAGCTAAGCAATTTCACAAGTGAAAAAAGTTATCCCCATACAATTGCCTCAATCACAGTTCTTTTCAGAATTTTGATAAATCTTGATAAATTGCTTGCAAATGAAAAAATGACTGTAGCCCACGAACCACAAGCAATTTGTAATGTTTTAACACAGCAAAAACATTCAAGTCCGTTTTACTGGAAAAAGTCCGACACCGACTTTTTAGAGCTCTCTGCTTCGCTTTTCGAGGTAGGTGCAATAGCATCTGAAAGCCACGATCTCACAAGGAAAGAAGCTATTCATGAATTAAGCAAAATATTCAACTTGAATATTAAAGATGCAGAGAGTAAGCTCTCTCGGGCTAAAAGAAGGAAAAAGAATGAAGCCCCTTTTTTAGATTCTCTCCGTTCTGCTTTTCTTAACGCTTGTTCTCGCAAAACCACACGAGAGTAACCATCTGTTAATAATTTATTTCATTCAACTTGAATTCAAGTTGAATGTTTTTCCAAAATCACCGCAATAATTTTGCTTCCGGATTTTTGTTGCAACAATTCTCCCGAGAAATACACCCGGTAAACTCCCTCTCCATATTAGAGAGAGTTGGGGTGAGGTCATATTGTTAAACCCTTAAACAAAAAAAATCATGGAAGTAATCACAATTCAATCCGATGCCTTTCAGCAGCTCATGAGCCGCCTTGAAAGCCTTGAAAACTATTTTAAACATATAGCCAAACAACAGCCAATGTCTGATGTTTGGCTCGACATAGAAGAGGCCTGCCAGCTTCTTAAAGTCTCAAAACGTACTTTGCAGTCATACCGCGACGAAGGTATTCTCACATTTTCCCAGGTAGGAGGGAAGATATATTTCAGTTCTTCCGCTATCGAAGAACATCTGAAGAACCACACCCGTAAAGCATTCAAAAAACCCGAAAGGTTTATTTGAATCCTATCTCTTGCTGCTTTGTCCATTTTTATAAACACATACCTGTCATGCTTTATCCATCCACCTTCGTGGGTGGATAGTAGGCTGGTATTTAATTCCGTATTTTATGAAAGTAACCATATTCCAAAACTTTAATCATGCTATATCGCATCAGCATATATCAGAAGTGCTCGAACAAATAAAAACCGGCAAATATAAATCACAGGTTGCCGAACTTCAAAAGCTTGTCAATTCAGCAAACATTGATGAATACAACAAGCAAAAAAAATCACTTCTTGCATTCACGCCTTCCGGATATTTCGTCGGTGGTCGAAAAATGCAATTCCTGAAAGAGTATTCCGGTCTGATAATCCTTGATTTTGATAAGCTTACAGAAAACCATTTATCAATGCTTTGCGAACGAATCCCCTCTATACCTTATACCTTAGCCTTCTTTAAAAGCCCGTCAGGTAGTGGATGTAAGGTTTTGGTGAAAGTTTCATCATCACAGGAAAACCACTTGCTTGCATTTAACCAGGTACGTCTTTACTATGAAAATACACTTGCTTTACACGTTGATCCTTCCGGCAAAGACATTACCCGTCTTTGCTTTTTTTCTTACGATCCTAATTTATATCATAACATAGATGCTGCCACATATCCGGTTGTCATTTCGAACGAATGTGAGAAATCTATTTCCCCTCAAGATAAAACTATTGCAGATATTGAAAACATCATTTCTCAAATCGAATCCAATCACCTTGATATCACTTCCATTTACGATGAATGGCTGAAAATCTGCTTCGCCCTTATTGATGCTCTTGGCTCTAACGCACGCTATTACTTTCATCGCATAAGCAGGTTCAGTCCTGAATACAGTGTAACAAAATGTAACAAACAATTCGACCACTGCCTGAACAGCAAAAGTTCAGGCATCACCATCAAAACCTTTTTCGGCTTCGCCAAAGACCACGGCATAAACATTTCAAAAAAATCAAACACTGTAAGGCTCATTGAGCGGAGTCGAAATGAAGCTGCAAAAGAAGAAAACCACATCACAGGCAAACAAACACCTGAAACAAAAAAGGTGCTCCCTGAGCGGAGTCGAAGGGCAACGAACAAATTCCACCTTGTCCGCGATTACCTCACTGATCACTTCGACATCCGGTACAACACCATTTCCACCGAATTTGAATACAAGGAAAAAGACGATGACGATTACAAGCCCATGAATGAAAACAACATTTTCATAAAAATGTCCTTGGACGGTTTAAACTTCTCCCTCCCAAACCTTATGGCTTTCCTTAAATCCGACTTAATCCATCATTACAACGCCTTTACACGTTATTTTGAATCCCTTCCCGAATGGTCCGGCGATGCCGATCATATTCAGAATTTAGCTTCGTATGTAAAATTAAAACCCGAAGTCCGGCCACGGTTTGAAAATCATTTTAAAAAGTGGCTTGTCCGGGTTGTGAAATGTGCCATTGTTGACAGCTATTTCAACAAACAGGCTTTCATCTTGGTACACGACAAACAAAATTCAGGTAAGTCCACTTTCTGCCGTTTTCTTTGTCCACCGGCACTTTCAAACTATATTGCTGAAAATTTGAGCATAGATAAAGACAGCCGCATACTGCTAACAACAAACCTTTTAATAAATCTCGATGAACTTTCAACGCTCTCCAAAGTTGAGATCAATTCACTAAAATCGCTGTTTTCAAAGGACAAGATAAACGACCGCTTACCCTATGATCGTAAAAATTCAATCATCCCACGCAGAGCATCATTTATCGGTTCCACAAACCAGGCAGAATTTTTAAACGATGAATCCGGCAGCGTCCGTTGGCTCTGCTTCCAGATTGAATCCATAGACTGGTCATATAAAGAAAAAATCAATATTGATGATGTCTGGGCGCAAGCTTACCATTTATTCAAAACAAACTTTATCTGCGACCTGAATGCAGAAGAAATCAAAGAAAATGAAGAGTACAACCGTCAGTTCCATATTACAACTTCTGAGTTTGAGCTTATTCACAAATATCTTTCTCCGGGCACCAAGGAATCAAATGAATGTTTTATGACGGCAACTGAGATTCTTTTATATATTGCTGAACAAACTTGCGGTAGAGTTAAATTGAACAATATAAATGTAGGCAGAGCGCTTAAAATGCTTTCATTTGCTCGTGAAAAGAAATACCCCGAAAGAAACTACGGCTACTATGTTTTCAAAAAAAGTATAGTATATTGAAAAACATCTTACCACCTTACCACTATTCTCTGGAAACTGAGCGTAGTCGAAGTTTACAGAAGTGGTAAGATTCCAAAAAACATTTTACCACCATCTTACCACTTTTGATGGTCACTGAGCGAAGTCGAAGTGCAAAAGTGGTAGAGTGGTAACATCTAAAATTATCTTACACCATCTTACATCACTAATAAAATCAATAAAGGGGTAAGATGGTAAGATGAAAAGGTGTTTTGGAAGAAATAATATATTTTATTCATTTTATTGTTAATAAATCTTTATTAAATGTGTAAAATATTTTCATTCTTTTTCTTCAATATTTATTATATTTGCCTTTTGTGGACAAGTCAAAAAAAGGTTTATGAATCATTTTGGAGAAAGAATAAAAACATTAAGAGAAAAGTCTAATTTATTGCAAAGACAAGTTGCTGCTAAACTTGATATGGATACTCCTATGTTAAGCAAAGTAGAACGTGGCGAACGTAGAGCAAAACGTGAACAGGTGTTAAAACTTGCTGAAATTTTTAAAGTTAATAAGGATGAATTACTTTCTCTTTGGTTAGCAGCAAAAGTTTATGATGTATTAAAAGATGAAGATGTTGCACCCAGAGCCTTGAAGGTTGCAGAAAAAGAAGTGAATTACAATATTAAAACTCGTAATGGCAAATAGTATTATAATAGAACCCTTTTTTGATGAATTGCCCAGCCATTTTGCTGATAGGCTTGGTATTCATTATACATCTTTGGTTGATAAAGAGCATAAAAAAGAAAATGGACAATTTTTTACTCCTGCTGAAATTGCCGATTTAATGGGTACTTATGCTGAATGTACTTTTGATTCTGTTAGAATTCTTGACCCGGGTTGTGGTACTGCTATTTTATCATGTTCATTGATTGAGAGGCTTTCGGAGAATAATTCTAATTTAAAAAATATTCATTTATCAGTATATGAAACCGATTTAGAACTGATCCCATTTTCAGAGAAATCATTGAATTATTTAAAAAAATGGCTGCAACAAAAGCAAATTACGCTGGAATACCAATTGCACAACAATGATTTTGTTTTAGAAAATTCCGATTGTCTTAAAAATAATAGAAGTCTTTTTGAAGTTGAAACAGGCAAATTTGATATTATTGTTTCCAATCCCCCATATTTTAAGTTGTCAATTGACGATAAACGTTCTATCGCGGCTAAAGAAGTTGTAAACGGTCATCCGAATATTTATTCAATATTTATGGCTGTTTCCGCTAAACTCCTTAAAAATAATGGTGAATTGATTTTTATTACTCCTCGTAGTTACGCATCTGGCAACTATTTTAAAATTTTCCGTGATTATTTCTTTAGATTAATTCAGATTGATAAAGTTCATTTATTTGTATCACGGAAAGATACGTTTAACAGGGATAGTGTATTACAAGAAACTGTAATAATTAAAGGAATACGCAAAGAAAAAATAGACCCGGAACATCCTGTAATTATTTCGTCTTCTCATGGATTATCCGATATTAAAAAACCGGAATTAAAAACCTTTCCGCAAAAGGTATTAATTGATCTTAATTCAAAAGAAAAAATACTATATCTTCCAACGAACGACTTTGAAGAAGGAATTTTAAATATTTTCAGACAGTGGGAAGGCAGTTTAAATAAATATAATATTCAAATTTCTACGGGTCCCGTTGTATCGTTCAGGGCATTGGATTACATTATTGAAGATTACAACAATGAAAACGGGTATGCAGCACCCTTATTTTGGCTTCATAATGTTAAACAAATGATTCTTGAATGGCCAATTCCAAAGCCTCAAAAAGGACAATACATAAAAATTCAGGATGAATCAAAATCAATTCTTATTCCGAATAAAAATTATGTTTTCCTGCGCCGCTTTAGCAGTAAGGACGATAAAAGTCGCTTAATTGCAGCTCCATATTTCTGTAATTTTATGAACGCTGATTTTATTGGTGTTGAAAATAAAGTAAATTATATTTATCGTCCTAAAGGTCATTTGGAGCGGAGTGAAGTTGTTGGATTGTGTGCATTATTAAACAGTAATCTTTTTGATTCATTTTTCAGAATTTTTAATGGTAATGTGAATGTAAGTGCAACAGAACTGCGCGATATGCCCTTTCCGCCATTAGAAAAAATAAAGGAAATTGGTAATGAAATAATTCTTTCAAATGATTATTCCATTGATAAAATAAATAATATAGTTTGTGAACAATTTGAATTTTTAATGACTACTTATGAATAAATTAGAAGAAGCAAAACAAATTCTTAAAGCCTTAGGCTTGCCTGTTGCTCAACAGAATGAAATCTCAGCTTTAACGCTATTAGCTTTATGTGGTATTAAGCAACATAGTAATTGGAACAAAGCAGAACATCAAAGCTTAAAAGTTACAAAAGGCATAATGGCATTTGTAAATGAAGAATACAATAAAACGTATGCCCCAAACACAAGGGAAACATTTCGCAGACAGGTTTTGCATCAATTTGTTCAGGCAAGAATTGCTGACTATAATCCTGACAATCCTAAATTACCTGTGAATAGTCCTAATGCACACTATGCAATAACTTTACCTGCTCTAAATGCAATCAGGAAATTTGGCACAAAAGAATGGAATAAAGCTGTTGAAAGCTTTCTTTCGGAATTTGGTGATTTATCTAAACAGTATAAAAAAGAACGGAAACAGAATCTTATACCAGTTAAATTAAGCAATGGAAAAACGTTAAAGTTATCTGCCGGTAAGCACAATGAAGTTCAGGCAGCTATTGTATTTGAGTTCGCTCCTCGTTTCGCAAAAAACAGTAATGTAATTTATCTCGGCGACACAGCTAATAAGGATCTTTATATTGATAAAAAAGCATTAAACGACTTGGGCATACCAATTAATGAACACAGCAAACTTCCCGATGTAGTAATGTACGATCACAGTAAAAACTGGTTGTTTTTAATTGAAGCTGTTACATCTCATGGACCTGTTTCACCTAAAAGGGTAATTGAGCTTGAAGATTTCCTGAAAAATTGCAAAGCAGGGAAAATATACGTTTCAGCTTTTCCCGACTTTGCAGAGTTTAAAAAGCATACGAAAAATATTGCATGGGAAACAGAAGTTTGGGTAGTTGAATCTCCCGATCACATGATTCATTTTAACGGAGATAAATTTTTAGGACCTAGATAAAATAAATTATTGGCATTTATAAAACGGGATAATCGTTTTAATTGAAGAATTTATTTATAAATAATTATTCTTGATATTAAAGAAAATGGAAAAAGAAAAATTTTTCTTAAAAACTAGATTCATTGTTTTTCTTACAATAGGTATCTCAATTGTAATTTTTTATTCCATTTGGAAAATTATTAATCATTTTTCTATTGCGGAAGCTGGACAGTGGGGCGATACTATTGGCGGGGTTAGTGCACCATTAATAAATCTATTAGGTGCAATATTAGTTTATTATTCTTTCATAGTTCAGTATAAGGCTAACCTTCAACAATTCAAAGCATATCGTTTTGACAAAGAATTTGCTCTTGTTCAAAAAATGATAGAAATAATTAAAGAACAAAACAAACAAATAAAACACGTTAATAATTTAGTTGGAACAGAAGCTAAAAAAGGTTATCTACAAGATTTAACTATCACTTTACAAAAACATACTACGACAAAGGTTGATAATAAAGTAATGTTTTCAAAGGAATCAATTGATAGTATAAAAGGATATGATCATTTTCCATTCCTACAACAAGCTACTGAATACTATGAATATTTTATTCTTGCCTTAGATAAAATTAACTCTTCAGAATTAAGTGAGATTGATAAAAAATTTGCAGAAAAATTAATTTCAATAATTTTCCATTCTCAAGATGATCCTATTCATTCACTTCTATCATCAACCTTTGATTTATTCAATAAACATATTAGTGAAATACCCGCAGAATCTTGCGAAAATATCAAGAATTTTTTAGCAAAAGCAGTTGAGGTGCATTTTAGATTAAAAGTGAAAATTGAAATAAAAATTGCTGACGTGAAAATTGGGAATAGAAGCATAATCAATAAAAACAAGTTATAAAAAAGGTAATTTTTTAGTTTTTATTATATTAATTCTGCTTCGTTATTTCTCTTTCAATATCTGCTAAATCATTGATAAAGACAGAACGGTTAACTTTATTGAAATGGTATAGTAAAATTTCATGACACAATTTATATTTCTTTAAACTTCCACAAAAACAGGGGGCATTTCTGCCAAATTTCACTTTTCCTGTTAGTAAGTATAGGATTTTAAGAATAACTTTAATTTCGCTGGTCCCAAGTTTTTCCTGATAATATTCGATGATTCCATCTCCATAGTGTGAATATTCTCCGTTTGGCCATTCTTCTCCTAAATCTACCAATTTTTGAGCTGCAAGATATGGCACAACCAATTTTTGGACATAATCACATAGATTGTATTCTCTACCAAGTATTAAAAATTCTTCTACTCTTGGTGCTAAACAACAACTTCCGTCCTTATTAATATGTCGCTTGATTTTCCCTTTTTTTTCAAATAAAACTGGAACATCATTAGGATATGTGTTTTTTATCAGAATTTCAACCTCATAAAAATCCCAAATTTCCCCATTATAAGGATCGATAATTTCGATTATTCCCTTTATCTTATAGCAATATTTCTCTATCCCTAATACAGTTAATTTAGGAAAAAGCTTTTTTAATGCTTCAAATTCAAATGTTATTCTTTTTTCTATGTTCACTTTAGTTTAACCATGGCTTATGCTCTGGTGTCATGGGCTGTGCCAATTTTCTCAAACCACTTAAGTCCTTATTTTCTTTAATGCAAGTAAACCGTTCTCCAAGAAATTGTTGCCATTTCTTACAGGCATCATTTTGTAATTCCATCTCAATTGCTTGCTTTGCCGCATTAATAAATTCACTTAGTGCTTTTTGAAAATATTTTTTTTGATTATCGCTATATGTAGCAAATAAATCTTCCCCTATTGGTGTTGTTGGTCTTGGACATTTAAAATTATTTGCATTCAGGTATTTCTCAATATTTACAAGTGTATCACGTAAAGCAATATCATCTCTTTCGTTTTCTGAATAATTATTTGCCACAAGTATTGTCATAATAATTCCAGATGGCATTTCTTCTTTTTTAAGGTCAGCCCATGATTTCATGTACCTTACTATTTTTCTTATTTGACAATCCTTTTTTCTAATATCACTTAACCATTTTTCAAAGGGTTCAGCATATTTTAAAGATTCCATTAAGAATGCTTTTTCAAAACCTGATTTTGTCTTTTCTTCAAACCATGCAATAAATTCAACAGGATTGCTAAGCGTCCAACCTTTTAAAGTGTCAGCTAGATCGGGATTGTGAAAATTATCTGCGTAATATATCGGAAGATCAATATGAAATCCTAAATCCTTTCCATCAACACTATTTTTATATTTAACTCTAACACAGGTTGGCTTATCAATGATTTCTTCAATAATATGATTCTTGTCAATTGTTTTAATTATTAAATCATGAAATATTTGAGGTTTTGCTCTTCTTTCAACAGATATATTTCCCTGAAAATATACACCATCATCAAGATCATAATCGTCATTGATAGGTCTGATTATAGTATCCATAACAAATGATCCCTGGGTTTGAAATTCTATAGAGTGTGTGTCCCTTTCACTTTCAGGTATTAAAAGAAAAGTATTATTCATCCTTTGGCGCAAAGAATTTCTGACGGCTATGAGCATCGTCCTTTTGTCATCTGACAGTTTAATTGTTTGATTATAATTTTGAAATGAATTGTGACAGTTTGCCATGTTATATATTTTAAATTGTTTTTTTAGAATTCACCTTTTAACTTTTTACATTTATACAATACTTCAATTTCTCCCCTTGTTTGGATATTCCTGTTGGTAAAATAATGTCCTGTTAATTTTGATTTTTTATTTTTTCTTGAAGGAAAATAACGCAATTTATTAGCTCCTTCATGGCTATCTAATTTCCCGTCTTTTTTGCTTCCATGATTTTGGTAAAAGAGATAGATATCAAAAAAACCATCTTCAGCTTTTTGTATATCTTCAACTATTGATATTGAACATGTTTTTTCATCATTATCCTTTTCAAAATATGAATGTATTTTTATTTTTGATGCAGTCTGTGCAATTTCTACCATACAAGGCTTCTCAAAAGATTTATTAATAAATTCATATTTAATTTTTCCTGTATATCTTCCATTCATATTAGGAACTTTTATTAATAAATTAAATATTGGAACTTTCCATAAAAAATGATCATATAATATGAAAATACTCGCAATTATAGCAGCATTGCCAGGCGCACGAAGGAAATCAATTCCATTATCTGTCAGAAATGGGACTATTAGCTTTTGTAATATATAGTCAATTGCTCCGGCTAACATTAATATTATTGTTATTAGAGGAGCTGTTTTATAATATTTAAAATTCATCATATCTTATCCTTTACAATTACTTTTATTGAATAGTTCTGTATCTTATGATGTATAATGTTTCCACTGTATTCTTGATGGATGAATATTTGCAAGAAATTTCACTATATCTTGTCTTCCATGATAAGTAGGAATTCCGCGTGAATCTTGGGCCATTAAAATAAGCGGAATGCCTGGGAAATAAGATGCAAACCCTTGTCTTGCATTTTCTCGATCATTTGAATTATTAAGTATATGTGGTTTTACCACTACTATTGCAAAGGTAATACCTTGCTCTTTTATTACCGCTCCGTCAAATTGCATATTTTTATTTTTTAGTGATTGTCAATTTTAATACCATTAACTATATTTAATTATTTTTCAGTTAAATTTTCCGTAAATTCAAAAAGATATGACTTTTTTGCTTTTTTTATCATCAGATATAATATATTTGCATACAAAAGATAATTAACCGAATATTTTTAAAATTCCCCCTCAATAGGGGAAAAATATTTTATTCCGGTTAAATATATTATGGAAACATTCGGTAAATATTATGATTTAAATCAAAAAAAACTTTGTGCTGTTAATGATGACACATTAAGAGTTGTTAATAGTAAATGTAAATATTTTATTGAAAAAAGACTTTACCAAAGAACTTTGTATGGTGCACACAATTCTTCAAATTTAGGTGATGATCCCGTTTCTTATTACTATGAAGATGCTATTGATTCAATTATTTCAGGCCGCTGGGAGTGGAAAGACGAATTTGATTTACTTCATCAATTAATAAGAATCATTAATAGTAAAATCTCAAAAGAGGTCGATAAAACAAAAACTACAAAAGCACAATCTTTAAAAATTAAGTTCACTGATATAGAGGCAGAATTATATGATTGTGAAATGCCAGATGATTCTGAAGACCAAGAACAAAATCTTATTTATGAAAAACAAGTTGTATTTATTGAGAACGCTATTAAAGATTATAAAAATCTTACCGAGCTTTTTGATTTAATTAAAGCAGGATATAAGCGAAGAGAGATAGCAGAATATATGGACATTGAACCTAAACGAGTAGATAAATTAATTGAACAACTTAAAGAGAAAGTTAATTTGCAAAAGCCTCCAAAAACCCAAATACTATGAGCAATTCAGGAGCAAAACAAACAATATGTAATCTCTACGGTTTACTGATGGAAGCAAACATTAATAAACCTGATAATGAAATTTTAACTGAACTTAATTTGGTTAAAGATGATTTTGTAGAATATCAACTTACAAAATTCAAACAATCAAGAGCAAAGTATAATGCAATCTTTCAAAAGAGTAAATATTCAGAAATTATTGAAGAATTTAATCGTTTACGTTCTATAGGTATAGAAAAGTTAAAAGAACTTTTTACTCAAAAAGAAGAACTTCAGTTGGAAGCTTGTTTCAGAAAGTTCGAAGAACTCACCACTGCTGATGAAAAATCTATTATAGAAGATCAGGAACTGATTCTTTTTATAAAAAAACTGAAAGAAAGAATCGATAACAATGATAACTCCGGCAACTCTTAAAGCAAAATCCTTTTTAACATCAATAGGTTATTCTAAACCTGAAGATTTCTCAATTGAAGAAATGATATGGAGTGCCGGTATTTTTTTAAAAGAAGAATCTCTTGAAGGTAGCGAAGGCAGAATATTGATGGATTCAACTACTGCGATTGTAACCGTAAATTCAAATATTACTTATCAACCAAAGAAAAATTTCATCATGGCCCATGAACTTGGTCATTTTTTCTTGCATAAAGGTAAATCAACTTTATTTTCAGATACTGAAAAAACATTATCAGAATGGATTAAAAATGATTCACAAGAACTCGAAGCAAACGACTTTGCAAAAGAAATTTTAATGCCGGAATTTGCTTTCCAACCTCTTTGTGTCGGAAAATTTTCTTTTGACTTAATTAAAAAACTTGCTTTAAAATTTAATTCTTCAATAACGGCTACCCTTTTGCGTTATAAAGACCTTGGTAGTTTTCCCGTAGCAGTAATTTTTATTGAAAATGGAATTGTTAGATGGTCATTTTTTAGTCATGATTTCGTTCTTCAATATTTACCAAAAGGTACAAAAGTAAGACCGGGTACTATGGCGTATGACTACTTTTTTAATAAAATAGAATTACCAGATAAAGGAGAGCAAGTTGAAGCCATTGATTGGTTTCCTGAAGACCATAATATTGAACGTTATTTAAAATGGAATTTCTACGAATATGGTATTAATGTTTCAAAAGATGGGATTCTTACTTGTTTGTGGGGTTATTAATTATATCGTTTTAAATATCTTTAATAAACAAGTCAACAAAAAATATAAATTGTCATTATTTTATTGAAAAACTCTTTGACAAAACGATATTATCGCCCTCATACAGTATAAATCTAAGTTTCATACTTAATGTTAAAGTTTATAAGCATATTATACTTTCTTTTTTATACTAATTGCGCCCTTCATGTTTTTTTTTAATGTTTTTCTTTAGTAGTTTTGAAGAAAACTGATATTATAATTTATAAAATAAAAAATATGGCACAGTTTACAAAAGAGTTTTTCGATACTATTGGAAACTGGGAAGCCGGTTTTCAAAATGATCCTAATGATAAAGGAAATTACGATTCAAAAAAAAGATTAATAGGAACAAACAGGGGATGTGCAGCACAAACAGTCGAAACATGGTATAAAAAAACAAATGGAAAAGATTTATCTCTTGTCCCCGTTCAGGATTTTGTTACCATAATGAAAGCCCTTACGTATGATGATGCTTTTACTATCGGGAAAACATTATTTTGGGATGCAATAAACTGCGATATGTTCAGTAATCAATCTATTGCCGAAATCATTTTCGATTGGTATTGGGCATCTTTTGCCTACGGAACACAATGGTTACAGGGAGTTCTAAAAGTAGTATTTAACATACCGGTAAAAGTCGATTTTTTTTTAACACAGGACGAAGTTCAACTTATAAATAATTATACTGATCAGAAAATGCTCTTTTATGTGATAAAGGATGAAAGGCTCAAATATGTGGAATATTTAATAAAATCCGATCCCTCTAATAAAAAATATGAATTAGGTTGGTTGCGCAGGATTATTTCATATTCATTTAAAGATTAAAATAAAAGTTTTCTCCTCATGCAAAATAAATCCAGCGCCTTCACTTAAAATGAATCGTTGCAGGCTATACTGTCTTTATTTTGCATTCCCCACGCCAGCCCTTCTGTTGTTTTTTTCTGTCACATTTTTTGCAAACCATATACTCTGTAGCACATTGCCATCCTCGTTTACATGCGTATTTTTTACAATAAGGCATTACATGGAAACTTGCGGTGTCAAAGAGCTACTCCAACGCTGCAAAGCAAAAAAACACAGCACCCAATTTGCACGCTTCGTGCTGCTTGTGCCATAAAAAAACAAACCAAAGCTATATTAACATAATGTGCTCTTATAGGAGCAGGGCATAAAGCAGCAGCACTTAGTAGCCGTGGCGTCCAGCCTGCGCTGGCTTTCACATGCGTTACAGCTACCCCTTCATTGCATTTCGGGCATGCTCGGCTGGTCAATCACGGCAAAAAAACTTTCGTGTAAAAATCTACTGCTTCCTTCACACAATCCTGTCCTATAAGCCAATTATGTAAAATAGCCACACCCCACCGCACCCTGAAACCCATCGCACTTTGCTACCCTACGCCACTACTTCCGGGCTGTCATGGTTTTTGCAATCAATCCTTCGTATCGGTTTTCCCTGCCCACAAATCAGCAGAACAGCTCAACCCGAATACAAAGCGTAAAGCAGCAATATTATTTCGTTCAAAAATTCACATCAAAAATTCCCGCCGGTAAAGGTATTAGCAGTTCATTCTCTACACCTTCATTCCATTTCGCTGACGCTTTCACTTCGTTACAGCAACGCTACATTTCATTTCGGCTTCGTTCATTTCACTCCTAATAGCATTTGCACACAATCCAACAATCCTTTCCGTCGGTATTGCAGCTTTCAGCTTTGTGCCGTTGTATGCTATTCGCTGCTTTTTCCATGCTCTCATCGATTCCCAACTGCACACGCAAAAACTCACGCCAGCCCCCAACCGCACATCCGCCATCCCTTCTGGTCGTGCTGTCCGGTTATCACCGTCCTTTTCATGGTTTTTTGGCACTCTTTCACACAAATGCCATCTGCCTATTCCAAAAAAATCCATTCATCCGTCCTAAAGTCCGGGCACGCCCACCAAAAACACCACACTTCCTGACCCGCCGTTACAAAGTTCCATAAATAAAAGATTCCGAAATATCCATCACATAATGGTTTGTCAAGGTTTTTGTATCCGATTCCCATTTCAAAAAAAATAAGTTTCAGGGAATAAACAAAAACACTCGCCAAACTCACCATTGAAAAAAAAGAAAAAATATTTTTTGATGTCGCTGATTTGTTTCGGAATTATTAATAAAACCTTAATCAAAGATAAGCTGCCACCGCTCTTGCAAGGTCAAGCCCTTCGGGTTTTTTAAATAAAAATTTTCACTTGTTATTATTTCACTTTTTAAAAGTGTAAAATTTTTATTTGTAAAAAACCTTGCAATTCAGCCTATGCACCGCTTTTTTGTTGCTTAAGGTTTTCTTAATAAAATATTTTTTTTATTCGGCAGCGACCATTCGACACACCTTTCAAGAAAAAATAATTATCAATAGATTTCAACATTAGCTTCAAACTACCATGAAGCGTGATTGAAATCATTGACTGAAATTTAAAAATGCAAAATTCCGCAAATGAGTTAACACTCCCTTTTTTTATTTCGCAACTCAAAGCAGCAAAGTGAATAATTCATCATAAAGCCTAATTTTACAGGCGTTTTCGAATATTAAAGGAATTTTGCATATTACCTTTGTATCATAATCTAAAACT
>CAINEZ010000486.1 GCA_903847905.1 uncultured Bacteroidota bacterium | reverse complement strand
CTCCTGCTTGGGGAAAGGGGGCGGTGTGTTCAGTTTCTACAAAAAGACACCTCGTCTAAAATTATTACTCTTTACTATCGTGCGTTTCAGCACGCGATGTCATAAAAATAATTCCGTACATTTGTTTGCGACTTTTGGGATATATATATATCTTGTTTATCTGAAATTTGTTTATCTTTGACCAACAAAAGACAAAAGAATAAATTAACTATTTCAATAAATAATTTTTTCCTTCAAATATAAAACCATATGTTTTACGAAGCCATTGTTGCTGGGAACACACACAATAATTCGTTAAATAACTGGCGAAACCATTCAAATAAATTTGTTGTTCGCCCCAAGGGTGAAATTTGTATTGCTAAGGCAAAACCTCTGAATAACACTTATAATTTTTTGAACCATAGTTCGTACTACTGGAGTAATATGGATAATTTGTACTATTTGATACAACACCAAACATTTTGTGTTGGTGGCGCACTGGAATATTCTACAGACAATATTAGTTATATAACACGCAAGGCTTTTCATGTCTTCAATACTTAAAAATCTAATATAGTAAAAATAAAATAATAGCTTAAAAAGCCTTAAAAAGAATAGAGTAAATAATTTAACAGTAATGAAAAAAAATACGTTATATTTTATTTTGCTGCTAACATTACCAACAAACTTGCTGGCGCAATACCTTGGCGGCAATGGACGAGGCGATGTAAAAGATAATACTAATTATTATGGAATGGCACTTAATACAGGGAACGTGCCAATTAGTCTATTGTCGTTTGCTGCTTATTGTAACGGAAATAATAATGTTATTAATTGGTCAACAGCTTCCGAAACCAATAACAATTATTTCAGTATTGAAAAAAGCCATGACTGCTTAATTTTCGAAAATATTAGCAATATATCTGGTGCAGGCAACAGCAATAGCTTATTAAATTATTCTTATACGGATACCGAGCCTTTCAGCGATATTTCGTATTATCGCCTTAAACAAACCGATTACGATGTTGCATATACATATTCCGACATTATTGCAGCAAGCTGTCAAAAAAAATCAATTGAAATCATCAATATTTATCCCAACCCTACATCCGATTGTTTCGATTATGTAATTTATTCTAAAGAAGACGAGGAAATATTTGTATATGTTATCAATTTTTCAGGTAAGGTGCAAATTAGCAAAAAAGAAAATATTGCAAAAGGATTAAACCATAAGTCTCTTGATGTTTCAGGCTTAGCATCTGCGCCTTATTATTTGAAAATAGAAACCTCAAATGGGCTTAGTAAAGATAGTAAACAAATTTTTGTAAAATGAGTTAAAAGGCATAAGGCAAAACTTGACATAGTTTGCGGGTTGGCTTGCTGGAAACAGCTCTGTCAGTGTCTAAGTAAGGGAGTTATAGTGAAAGATGAAAAAATAAAAGTGAAATTACAACCATGAAAAATAACCTTTCAAAACCAGTTCTCAGCTTGCAAAGCAAAACCTTTGTTGTAGCTGTTCTAATATGGTTTTTATTAAGCGCCGGCGCATATGCTAATAATATAAGCGTAACTAATGTGTGCCTTTACAATCAAAACACCTCTGCCGGAGCTAATAATGCAGCTAACTACACTATGGTGCAGTTTACCATAAGCTGGGAAAACTCCTGGCGCAATAATATTTCGGGTACGGGCTATGCAATCCCCTATAACTGGGATGCAGCATGGGTGTTTGTAAAGTATCGCATAACAGTAGCTAACGGTGGTGATGGGCTATGGAAGCATGCATGGCTTAACAATACAGGACACACTGCGCCAAATGGCAGCACCATTGATATTGGTTTACTTACTCCCGGCGCTGCCTTTAACGCTACCACCAACCCAGGTTTGGGCGCATTTATTTATCGCAGCGCCGATGGCGTAGGACCAAACACATTTACCAACGCTCAACTCCGCTGGAACTATGGCGCTAATAGTGTTGCAGATAATGCCTTGGTTGACATACAGGTTTTTGCAATTGAAATGGTGTATGTGCCGCAGGGGAGTTTTTATGTGGGCGATGGTACTACAAACATCGTACGGGGGCAGTTTCAGGCTGGCACAAGTAACACTTATTTTCAGGTAACTTCCGAATCCACACCATCTATATTAGGTGGCAGCGCTGACGGTAATTTAAGAAACAACAACACTACAGGAATGACTACTGCCGATGATTTTAGCACTGCAGTAACACAACCACTTCTTACCGCCTTCCCAAAAGGTTATATTGCTTTTTACTGCATGAAATATGAAATAAGCCAGCAGGAGTATGTGGATTTCTTGAGTACATTAACAAGAACACAACAAACAAACAAAATGGTAACCACTGCAGAACATAATTTTATGAGTAATGTTGCAACAAGTGCCACTCCTCAAAGCAGAAATGGTATAAAATTAATGTTAGACCCCGGGGACCCTGCTTCACGAGTTTACGGAAACGATTTGAATAACAATGGAACAGCAGGAGAAGTTGACGATGGACAAAACATTGCCTGCAATTTTTTAAGTTGGGCAAATGTAGCGGCATATTTAGATTGGAGTGGTTTAAGACCAATGACTGAACTTGAGTTTGAAAAAGCTTGCCGCGGAACTTTAACACCGGTAGTTGATGAATATGCATGGGGAAATTCAACAGTTTACGGTACGCAATATACATTTAGCGGTTCCACAGCAGGTACAAGCAGTGAGGTAATGTCAAACCCAGGTAGCGGCTCTAACGGTAATGCAAACTATACCTCAACCGTACCTTCTACTAATGGTCCATTACGTGTGGGAAGTTTTGCAACCAGCGGCAGTACCAAAATAATTTCAGGCTCCACTTATTACGGCATTATGGAAATGAGCGGCGATTTGTGGGAGCGAATTGTAACGGTTGGTCATGCTACAGGAAGAACTTTTACCGGTGCACATGGTAACGGGGTATTAACTACCGATGGCAATGCCGATGCCTCCAACTGGCCCGGCACCGATGCCACAGGCACTGGCGTTCGTGGCGCAACTTGTATGTCTCAGACAAGAGGATTACGTGTGTCCGACCGCGGCTATGCTTCGTACATCAGAACTTCTTATACCGATGGCTTCCAAGATTGGGGTGGTCGCGGGGTTCGTACTGCACCTTAGTGTCGGGGTTATTGAAGCTGAATGGAAAGATAAAAGAAAACAATTAAAATCCTCTAAGAGTTATCACTTTACATTAGGGAAATTCGTTTAAAAAATAATTTTTAGTCTGATCAAATAAAATATGGTCAGGCTTTTTTGTTTTTAAGAGAAGCTATCAGATTTTTTCAACTAACAATGTTGAAAACCCTTGAAAATAGATATGTGCAGGCATAGTT
>CAINEZ010000485.1 GCA_903847905.1 uncultured Bacteroidota bacterium | reverse complement strand
GTTTAATTTTATTAAAGCATATTTAATGGAATTCGGGAGTAAATAATTTTTTTTATTTTGTTGTGAATAAATTCACAAATGATGTAAATTAGCCCTTTATTTTAAAACCAATATTGTGCTTCAGATATTCCATTACAAGCGATGCAAAATTAGCCGGAAGGTTCTTGAGGAATTACAAAAAGCAAATATTGAAGTCGAGATCATTGATTATATGAAAAAGGCTCCTACGGTTCAGGAACTAAAAGTATTGCTGATTAAACTTAATTTGAAACCGCAGCAGATTATTCGCACCGGCGAAATTATATTTAAACATAAATTTAAAGGAAAGAATTTCTCAGACGAAGAATGGTTGCATATTCTTCACGAAAATCCGGTACTTATTGAAAGACCTATTATAGTGATGAAAAACAAAGCAGTTATTTGCAAACCACCTGAAAAAGTTGAAGAGGTTATTTTGTTATATAAAAAAACATTATAAAGTGGGACAATTTGTGAGTAAAAAAAAATATATAGGTATAAGGCATAAGGTATAAGGTATAAGGCATAAGACATAAGACAAAAACAATCCTTATTCCTTTATTTCCCTATTCTTTATACCTTTTCAAATTATATTTAAAAACTATAAAAACAATTATCAAATGGCAGATTTTATTTATGAGAAACCTTTTCAAATTGATAAGGACTTAACCACCTACAGGCTGCTTACAAAAGATTATGTACAGGTTCTTGAAGCCTGCCTACCGGACAGGCAGGCAGATGGAAGAAAGATACTTAAAGTTGATCCAAAAGGGCTGGAGCTTCTTGCAAAAGAGGCTATTTTTGCTCTCTCTTTTTACCTCAGGACTTCACACCTTGAAAAACTCGCTAAAATACTTGACGATCCTGAAGCATCAGATAATGACAAGTTTGTTGCATATGCAATGCTTCAGAATACTGTTATTTCAGCCAAAGGAGATCTCCCGTGGTGCCAGGACACTGGAACCGCAATTGTAATAGGTAAAAAAGGGGAACAGGTTTGGACAGGGGTAAACGATGCGAAATTCCTTTCAAGAGGAATATATAATACATATAAGGAGAAAAACCTGAGGTATTCACAAGTTGTCCCGTTTTCAATGTTTGAAGAGAAAAATTCCGGTTCTAACCTGCCAGCTCAAATTGACATATATTCTACCGAGGGAAATTCGTATGATTTTCTTTTTATTACTAAAGGGGGAGGATCTGCTAATAAAACATTCCTATATCAGCAAACCAAGTCACTGTTAAATGAAGAGTCACTGATAAAATTTGTCAGGGAAAAGATAAAAGAACTTGGCACCTCTGCCTGCCCGCCATATCATCTTGCACTTGTTATAGGCGGGACTTCCGCTGAAGCAACACTTAAAACACTGAAAGAAGCCTCTGCTGGGTATCTTGATTATCTTCCTGTAACAGGAAATGCCAGTGGACGTGCATTCCGCGATATTGAATGGGAAAAGAAAATTGAAAAAATATGCCAGGAATATGGTGTAGGAGCTCAATTCGGCGGCAAATATTTTGTTCATGATGTAAGAGTTATCCGGCTTCCCCGTCATGCCGCTTCATGTCCGGTCGGACTTGGTGTAAGCTGCAGCGCCGACAGGAATATAAAAGCCCATATCACTGAAAAAGGAATTTTTCTCGAGGAACTTGAAAAGAATCCAGCCCGTTTCATGCCGTCAAAAGAACCTAAGCTTGAAAAACCTGTTGAGGTTAACCTTGATCTGCCAATGAAAGAGGTTCTCGCTAAGTTGACAAAATATCCAGTCAAGACAAGGTTAAGTCTCACCGGTACTTTAATCGTTGCAAGGGATATTGCTCATGCACAGATCAAAAAACTGATTGATGAAGGCAAACCTATGCCTGAATATTTTAAGAACCACCCCATTTACTATGCCGGACCTGCAAAAATTCCAAAAGGAATGCCATCAGGAAGCTTCGGACCAACCACAGCAGGGAGAATGGATTCGTATGTGGACCTTTTTCAGAGTCTTGGCGGATCATTGATTATGGTAGCAAAAGGAAACCGGAATAGGTCTGTAATTGATGCCTGCAAGAAATATGGCGGATTCTTCCTCGGATCAATCGGTGGACCTGCTGCATTACTTGCTGCTGAAAATATTAAATCGGTTGAGATGGTAGATTTTGAAGACCTTGGAATGGAGGCAATCAGAAAAATAAGAGTGGAAAATATGCCGGCATTCATCATTACTGATGATAAAGGGAATGATTTTTTTGATGAATATAACAAATAGTGTTTTCACTAAGGAACAAGTCAAAAATAAAGTAGAACGCAGATAACACAGATGATTATGATAAAATTTGATTTTTCAGCCTGCAAGCAGGCTGATCTGTGAAAATAATAAAAACCAGCGTCATCCCTGCCTGCCGGTAGGCAAGAGTATTCTATTAAACTGTTATAAGTTATTTCTAAACCGTTCCTAAATAGTTTATATCTATTTTGTCATCCACCCGATTTTTTTAAAATGAAAGAAAATTAATCGAAATTTCCTCTAATTTTGTTTTTATTAATTCTATTTTTTTTATGAAAAATCTTTTAATACTTTTTTTATTTTGCGTTTATATAAATGTGTATTCTCAGCAAAATGACATGGATCCTTTGCCACGTCCTAAAAATTGCGAAACTAAAAATATATGTCCGCGCAATACAATTTTTCATGAAACTGATTTCAGAATAGACAACCTGGGGCTTAATTGGAATTCCATTAATTGGGATCACACTCTCGTTTGCCGCAGTAGATATTTGATCAGTTCCAGGCTGGGAATTGATTATTATTCATTCTCTAAGATCCGGTCTGCAGGTGTCCCTCTCGAGCTAAACCTGATGATAGGTGGAGGAGCCTTAATGTTCGAAACAGGATTAGGCTTGAATTATCTTTATGTTTACAAAAACTACAATGATATAATCGGAAGATATGATGATAATGTAAGTTGCCTTGCAATGACAGGAAGATTAGGGCTAAGGTATGAAAAGCAGCACAGTATTTTTTTCCGCGCCGGATATACACCAGTTTATAATCTTATTGGCAGCGAAGATATTCCAATCATTTCAAATAAAAAATTTCTTTCGATGTTTGGCGCTGCAATCGGGTGGACTTTTTAAAATAAGTACAAAAATTACAAAGGTCAATGCTTGATTAACAATATTATAAAAAACACTCCGCTACAAAGTATTGAGGCGGTTTACCTTTTTTCTACCTTACTAAAAACCAAACTCAACAGGATAAATTTAGCGGTATTATTAAATTGTTAAAAAGCCCGAATAGGGCGCACACCGCCTTCATTGCCCTTGTAACCGTTGTTGCCCTGGTAGCCGGAATTGTCGAAATACTGATACCGCAAACATAGATTATCGTAGGGAAATTCGTTTAAAAAATAATTTTTAGTCTGATCAAATAAAATATGGTCAGGCTTTTTTGTTTTTAAGAGAAGCTATCAGATTTTTTCAACTAACAATGTTGAAAACCCTTGAAAATAGATATGTGCAGGCATAGTT
>CAINEZ010000484.1 GCA_903847905.1 uncultured Bacteroidota bacterium | reverse complement strand
TGTCACTCAGAGAAATTCAAAAACCCTTTGGGCTTTTCTGCCAATGAAATGACATATTTAAAGTGTCACATTGAGCCGTTCCATTTTCAGGAACGTGTCGAAATGTGAAATGTTTCAATTAGAATTTATTCATGATAATAATTTTTATTATTTTTATTTAACTTATTGATTTACAATAAACATAAAAAAGATGTCATTGGTAGCCATTCCGCATGTGCTGGATGTGTCGAAGAGTGATTATGTATGGTCGACTTCCCTGCCTACCGGTCAGGCAGGGACACGCTTCTCCCTTAACTATCGTTTCAGGAGAGTCGGCTCAGCCTAACCATTGATTTGAAATCATTTATTATATTTGCGTAACTTCGATTAGTAACATTGCATTTTATTGAAAGCACATGAAATATTTTAATTATCATACGCATACTTTATACTGTGACGGGCGGGCTGCTCCCGAAGCATATATTAAAGAAGCTATCCGAAAAGGAATGACTGCTTTAGGTTTTTCAAGTCACTCACCCCTACCTCTTGATAATAATTTCAGCATTAAGGAAAACAAAATAGACGAATATAAAGCAGAAATAAGCAGGTTACAGGAAATATATAAAGACAAAATAAAAATATTTCTGGCGCTTGAATTTGATTATATTCCTGGTATATCGGATAATTTAAGCATACTAAAAAACAGGCTTGATCTTGATTATACAATAGGATCCGTTCATTTAGCAAAGAATAAAGAGACTGGAGAGCTTTGGTTCATTGATGGAGCAGAAATTAATTATACTCAGGGTTTATCTCATATTTTTCAAAATGACATCAGGCTTGCAGTTCAAAGCTATTTCGAACAGGTTGCAGAAATGCTCATCTCTCAAAAACCAACTATTGCCGGACATATTGACAAAGTGAAAATGAATAATAAAGGCAAATATTTTTCTGAAGAAGAAGCATGGTATAAAAACCTCTCGAAAAAAGTTCTGGAAGCGGCTGTAAAATCAGGTAGTATCATAGAAGTTAACACGCGTGGTATTTATAAAAAAAGATGCGATTCTCTTTACCCGGGTATCGCTTTGTTGAAGGAAATTTATAAGATGAATATCCCTGTTACCATAAGTTCAGATGCGCACGACCCAAGCGAACTTATCTCATATTTCCCCGAAACAATAAGCATTTTGAAGGATATAGGTTTTAAAAAAATAAAATATTTTTCAGGTACCGAATGGGAAGACCGAGAGATATGATTAATTTTGTTTATAATTACAAGCTGCAAAAATGCTCGTATTCACGATAAAGACCTTTTGTTTGGATTTTAATTATAGACACCTGAAACAATATCTTAAAAAAGTATATATTTGACATTAAATATAATTTGAATTAAAAACTAATACTGTGCTGCAAATGAGGGATGCAGGGGTGGATTTTAAAACTATTAAATACGATAATTAATGAGAGAAATAGATAAAATATTACTTCAAATTGAAGAACACATTAAGTCGGAAACTTATGCTAATGTTGAAACAGATAAGTTTGAACTCAAAGATCTTTCAACTGGTGGAGATTGGAGAGAATTATATAAATCTGCTTGTGCATTCATGAATACTCGTGGTGGGATATTGGTAATTGGCATAAAAGAAGATAATCAACAAAAACAATTTCGCTTCACAGGTTTTCAATCTGGAAATGAAAATAATATAAAACAGTTACCATTTCAGTTTACAACTGACGAAGGAAAGAAAATAGATTTAACAGAATACATAAGGCCTGACTTAGTTGAATTAAAACCATTTTTAACAGGACAGATTTGTCTTGTATTTGTTGAGAAATTACCTGATGAGGAAAAATATGTTTTCTATAACAATGATGCTTATGAAAGAAGAATCACAGGTGATCACCGTATACCCGATGAAAAAATTCAGAAACAAAAAGAACTTAAACAGGATTTAAAAACGGCAACAGAATTAGATTTTGTGCCTAACACGACTATTGATGATTTGGATGTTGATAAGTTAAATGATTATATAATACGATTGAATAATGATGTAAAAGTTGAAACTATCAAAGCAGATATTCCATCTGCATTATCATTTCTCAGCCGCAAAAAAATGATTCGCGACAACAACCCTACTTTATTAGGTATGTTGGTTTGCGGGAAACATCTTTTTGACCATATTGGCGGGAAATGCGAAGTAGATGCCTATTTTGAAACAGGACATGATTTAGCAACTGATCAGAAAGTGCTTAAAGATAATATTATTTCTTTAATGGAAAGCTCCGTCAATTATGCTTTTAGTAAAACAGGAACAGGTATAAGCGTGCAAAAAGGTGGAACAACTGTTTATGAATATCCTGAAGAAGTTGTTCGTGAAACGGCAAATAATGCATTGGCACACCGTGATTATAAAAGTAACCGTTTTTCTATAATCAGAATTGCAAATAATCAGTTTCTTGAAATCAGAAACCCGGGAAAATTCCGTCAAGAGCAACTGATGTATGCTAATGAACCTATCAAATTACGCAGAATAATTCCAATACCAAAAGCACAAAATCCAAATCTTGCTGATATTCTAAAATCATATAAAAGATGGGAAGGCAGAGGTATTGGAATGTCATCACTTACAAATTATACTTTAAACAACCACATTGATGTTCCATATTATCGTTTATATAGTGAAAATGAAATTGGCTTGTTTATACCCAAGGGTAAAGTATTGGATGAAAACGCTAACGCATGGCTAAATAGTTTCAATAAATATATTCTTCAAAAAACAGGAGGTAAAGAATTGACTTTGGAACAGAAAACTGTTCTCACATATTTCTATAAATCTGAATTACTGAATGCCTTGGAAAAATATACTGTAAACCTCACTCCCGACAATAATCACTTTGCCGCCATAAAAGATTTAGAAAGTTGGAGTTTGGTAAAACAACTTCCCCAAAGCACAATAAGCAGTCAGGTTTTTAGTATTGATCCTACTTTAACCAAAACAGGCTTCTCAGAAGAAATGCGTGAAATTTTCGGTGGCGCTTATGACATGTTAAGCAATGATTTGAAAAATGTAATTGAATCAATTTACCAGCATAATGAATATAGCACTGTTAGTGAAGTAAGTGCTAGTTTAATTGGTAATCATTTATACTTTAAAAAATATGGAAATAAAATTGACTTAAAAGAGTTTGGAAACTTTAAAAGAAAAATTCGTAATTCAATTAACAAGTTGGAAAAAAATGGCTACATTATTAGAAAAATAGAAAAAAAACCGAACTACAATATAAACAAATCATTTGAAAGAAAACCTTCTATCTTTGATAATAAAAAATGAAAAAAACTATAATAAACTCAACCGAACTTTTGAAAAATATGCCTACGAACAAGACGGTATAGAATATTGGTTTACAAGAGAATTACAAGAACTTTTAGGCTATACAGATTGGCGTAATTTTTTAAATGCTGTTGATAAAGCAAAAGAAAGTTGTAAAACCACTGGTGAAGCGGTTTCTGATCATTTTGTTGACGTCAACAAAATGATAGAATTGGGTAAGGGCGGTCAAAAAAAGTAGAAGATACCATGCTACTATTGACGATTAGGGAAGATAGAAAAAGAATGAATAGAAAATTAATGAAACTCCTTTTTGACAGCGAGCAAACATTTCAAAAAGATGCCGTTAAAGCTATCACTGACATATTTGAAGGATAACCATTGAGCAGTGGCGACTTTGAATTTTCTTTGAATGACACTGGCTTGCTACTTTCCGAAAATGGTTTTGGCAGCAGCCTTGCTTTAACCGAAAAACAAATTTGGAAAAATGTTAAAGCTGTATACAATTTGATATATTTATAAATCCATTATCTTTGTCCTGTGAAATCAGAAGAACTCCTGTCGTTTTACCGGCAGGATGCGAGGACAGGACGAATCAAAGATATTATCAGGAACTGCCCGAAAGCCCGTATTCAGCTTAAAGGACTTACAGGATCATCAGGTGCAATAGTAGGGGCGGCGGTTTTTGAAGGGAATCCTTTTGTCAATTTATTCATACTTTCCGATAAAGAATCTGCCGCTTATTTTCTGAATGACCTTGAAAATATTTTTGAAGAACAAGGTCTGCCTTCCGAAAAGAAACATATTCTTTTTTATCCTACATCATATAAAAAAGCTTATGAAATTGAGAAAACAGATAATATAAATGTACTTCTGCGCACCGATATTTTAAACCGTTTGTCGGGCGGAAGAAAAAAATATATTATTGTTACTTATCCCGAAGCGCTTTCCGAAAAAGTCGTAACACGCTCCTATCTTACTAAAAACACATTTAAACTTAAAACCGGCGAACAGGTAAATCTTGATTTCGTCATGGAATTCCTTGCCGAATACAGTTTTGAGCGTGTTGATTTTGTTGTTGAACCCGGACAATTTACATTAAGAGGAGGTATAATTGATGTGTTTTCTTTTTCAAATGATTACCCGTACAGGATAGAATTTTCGGGCAATGTAATTGAGTCGCTTCGCACATTTGATCCTGAAACACAACTTTCTGTCAGCAAATTAAACCATATCAGTTTACTGCCGGATGTTCAGAACACTGAAATTCTTGCCTGCCTGCCGGTAGGCATGGAAAAAAGAGAATCTATTTTTTCATTGTTGCCTACCGATACTATTATCTGGATCGATGATGCATCCTATACTTTCGAGATCGTAGAAAAAGAATTTGAAAAAGCAGGATCGGCTTTTACTAAAACGGATTCAGCGATCAAACATCTTGAACCAATAGAATTATACAATAAGGGAGAAGATCTAAGCAAACAACTTCTTGATTTCACAACAATTGAATTTGGGAAACATTTCCTGTCAGAAACTAATGAAAATATCGATTTTACTATTTCTCCTCAGCCTTTGTTCAGTAAGAATTTCGAATTGCTTATTTCCAATTTTCAGGAAAATACTTTTAAAGGATACACAAATTTTATACTTGCGGAAAACTCAAAACAGATCGAGCGCATATATACCATTTTCGATGATATTCAGAAAAACAGGAACCTGGTAAAACCAATAGAATTCCGTCCCGTGCAATTTGCACTGCACGAAGGATTTATTGACAAAGACCTGCAAATAGCTGTATATACCGATCACCAGATATTCGAACGTTATCATCGTTTCCGCTTAAAAGATCGTTTCGCAAGTAAGGAAACAATAACAATGAAAGAGTTGTATGATCTGAAACCAGGAGATTATATCACTCATATCGATCATGGTATCGGCAGGTATGACGGATTAGAAAAAATTGAAGTAAACGGGAAAGAACAGGAAGCTATACGATTAGTTTATAAAGACAGTGATCTTTTATATATCAGCATTCACAGTTTGCACCGGATTTCAAAATATATTGGGAAAGATGGCGCTGTGCCTGCAATGAACAGGCTTGGCTCCAATGCATGGAATAATCTTAAGAAAAAAACAAAACAGCGTGTTAAAGATATTGCAAAAGATTTGATAAAATTATACGCTAAACGCCGCGCCGAACAAGGTTTTGCTTTTTCTCCTGACACATATCTGCAAACTGAATTAGAAGCATCGTTTATTTATGAAGATACTCCCGATCAGATAAAAGCCACAGCTGACGTGAAAAAGGATATGCAGCAGGAATATCCTATGGATAGATTAATATGCGGAGACGTGGGTTTTGGGAAAACAGAAATTGCGATACGCGCCGCATTTAAAGCCGTGAACGATAGCAAGCAGGTGGCGGTATTAGTGCCTACGACTATTTTGGCATTGCAGCATTATAAAACTTTTAATGACAGGTTGAAAGAATTTCCATGTAAAACAGAATATATTAACCGTTTTAAAACAATAGGTGCAATTAAAAAAACTTTAGCTGAATTAAAAGAAGGCAAAATTGACATATTGATAGGAACACACCGGCTTATCAGTAAAGACGTGGAGTTTAAAGACCTGGGACTGCTGATCATTGACGAAGAACAAAAATTCGGAGTAGCTGCAAAAGAAAAATTAAAACAATTAAAAGTGAATGTGGATACACTCACTTTAACAGCAACACCGATTCCAAGAACCCTGCAATTTTCTCTTATGGGTGCGAGGGATCTATCTATTATAAACACTCCTCCTCCAAACCGTTACCCTATCATTACTGAGTTACACGTATTTAAAGAAGAAATAATTCGTGATGCAATATTATATGAAGTGTCACGAGGAGGACAAGTTTTCTTTGTACATAACAGGGTTCAGAACATTAATGAAATTGCAGGGATAATTCAGCGGCTGTGCCCGGATATACGTATAGCAATAGGTCACGGGCAACTAGACGGGCATAAGCTGGAAGCTATAATGTTAGATTTCATTGAAGGGAATTATGATGTCCTTGTTGCAACTACTATTATTGAATCAGGTTTGGATATTTCGAATGCAAACACAATTATAATAAACGATGCTCATAATTACGGCTTAAGCGATCTGCACCAGTTACGTGGACGTGTGGGCAGAACAAATAAAAAAGCATTTTGTTATTTGCTGGCGCCGCCTCTTTCAGTATTGACAGATGAAGCAAGAAAAAGACTTCGTGCAATTGAAGAATTTTCCGAACTTGGAAGCGGGTTCAATATTGCAATGCGAGACCTTGACATTCGCGGAGCCGGAAACCTGCTGGGCGGCGAACAAAGCGGATTCATTGCCGATATAGGGTTTGAGATGTATCATAAAATTCTTGATGAAGCCATACAGGAATTAAAAGAAACCGACTTTAAAGAATATTTCCAAGACAATATTAAATCTGAGTTTGTAAAAGATTGCCAGATAGAAACTGACCTTGAAATTTTAATTCCTGATGATTATGTAAACAGTGTAAAAGAAAGACTGTCTCTTTACAAAGAGCTTGACAACATTGAAACAGAAGAAGGTCTCGACAAATTCCGCGAACAATTGACAGATCGTTTCGGCAATATACCTGAACAAACCCGGGAACTTATCAATGCGATTGGTCTTCGAAAAATTGCAGCGAAAATAGGTTTTGAAAAATTAATACTTAAAGGAAATAAATTGATTGGATTTTTTATTGCTGATGAAAATTCTTCTTATTACCAATCGGGATCATTTACACGTGTGTTAAATTATGTGCAGGCAAATCCGCGAAATTGCAAAATGAAAGAAGGAAACCTGCCTGCCGGCAAGGCAGGCAATAAACTTACACTTACTTTTGAAAACATTGGCAGCGTAAGTGAAGCGATACATAAACTTAACCAATTGCTTTAAAACGTAATTTTCTTTTCTGCAATTTTTATCAATTCATTGTGTGATCTTATAAATGCAGACGGCATGGCAATACTTACGGAAACACTTTTAAACATTACATTTTTTTCTTTAAAGAAGATTAAAAAAGGATAATAGCAATCGGTAATTGAAGGATTTCCAACCAGGGTATCAAGTTCCTCAAAATTATATCGGTCAATTTTTTCTTAAAGTGAATAAATGTACTGTATGGTAAGTATTGATTTTTTAATAATTCATATCGGAGTAATAACCAAAATAAATATTTATTTGTGCCGCAACAATTTAAAAATAAAATA